>DASTWM010000438.1:0-7144 GCA_035765855.1 Roseiflexaceae bacterium | reverse complement strand
AGCAGCGGGTAGAAGGCTAATCCAAGCGAACTGGCCAGCAGCACAAAGCGCCCGCCGCGCCGTTGCGCCACGCTGACCCACAGAAAATAGGCCACCAGCAGCACGCCATTATTCACTGTATTGATGATGCCGATCCACGAGTCAGAGGCGTTGACCACCCGCACCCAGTACAGCGGCAACAGCGGCGCGGACATGTTCAAGCCACAATTGAAGACAAATGCGCTGAGCATAAAGCGGCTAAACGCCGTATTTTCTTTGAGCGCGGCGATGCCCTGCGACAGGCGCGCATGCCAGGGCCGGTGCTGCTTGTGCGCCGCCGCTTGCGACACATTGTCGGGAATGCTGATCTGGCTGGAAAAGATGAAGCTCAGAAGCCCGCCGAAAAATGATGCAATGAATACAATCTGATAATTCAAAGGAAACGCGATCAGATCGAGGATGAAGCCCGCCAGCGCCACAGCAATTGCCGTTGTTGCGCCGAGCACCGTCCAGCGGCGGCTCATGAGGTAGAAGCGGCGCGTCGGCCCGGCAACCGCGCCCATGACGACCGTGAAGGCGATGCTGACGATCGTTTGCGGAATCGTGGCAATCGCCCAGATCGCGATGATCGGAATGGCGGCGTTGGTTCCTGCGAACAAGAACGGCACCAGGCCGGTCAACGCATACGAACTCAGCACCCACACGCGCGCCCGCGAATACCACGGCACGACATTGCGCTGCCGTTCGAGCATCCGTCCGACCGGAATCGCCAGAAGCATGCCCGTGACGGCCGGCATGGAAGTCAGCAGGCTGACGGTGAACGGCGACGCGCCCAGCCGGGCCAGAAACACCGAAAGAAAGGTGGCAATGCCGCTCACAATGCCGACGCCGACACCATCGATCAACACATTGCGAACATTGCGTTCCTGAACCGAAGTAGGCTGTGTAAGCCAGCGCGCCCACTCGGCACCGCGCTGCTGAAGCATGGAGAAGATGTGCTGCATTGCCTTGTCGGTGCGCTGGAACAAAGAGCAAAGGTTGCCGTGCGCGCACGCCAGCCATTATAGCTTGACTTGTCAAGGCGGTTAAAATTAAAAACCTTAAACCTGACAGGTCTACCAGGCAACAGACCCGTCAGGTTTGAATGAACTTATTCCTGAAACACCCAGATCTTGCCATACGAGTCATTCAGCTCGAATTCCTGCTGCTTGCCGCTGACCTGCTCGTCATAGTCGTTCAGCCATTCATGCCAGCGACCGGCGCGCGGAAAAGCAAATCTGACATGCTGATCGACCGGGCTGAAATTCAGCGCAACAACGACATCGCTGCCGTTGTCGTCCCAACGGTGGAACACGACGACACGCTTCTTCGGGTCTTTGAGCAGCACCTGGAAGTTGTTGGTATGCAGCGCGCCCTGCGTGTGGCGCAGGTAGGCCAGCGACGCATAATGCTGCTGGAGCGCCTTGCCTGCATCGCTTTCCAGATTCTCCCACGGCAGTTTGCTCACCTCGATCGTCTTTGGCGACGACGTACCGAACTCCTGCCCCTGGTACAGCATCGGCACGCCCTGGGCCGTAAAGAGCGCGATTGCGCCGAGCATGCTTTTGCGTAGCGCGCCCGCCTCATTGAGCTTCGGGTTGCAGCTCTGTGCATCAGCCATGAGGCGCTCCTCATCGTGCGTCTCAAGGTAAATCACTGGCTGCGCATTATCCTGGTAGCCGTCGCCGTCAAAACGCAGCACGCGCAGCACGGCGTCGAGGTCGCCCGAGCGGTTCCCTTCGTAATCGCTTTCGTAGAGCTGTGCGCGCATGACCTTCATGAACTGCCAGTGCCACGAGCAATCCATTTGGGTGTCGCGCACGACCGCAGCCGGATCCTGCACAATGTCCTCGGCAATCAGGTAGGCGTAGGGCTTGCTCTGCTTGGCCGCCCATGTCAGGAAGCTCGCGCCGTTGGTGCCATCGTAGCTGATGCCCTCGATGTAGTCGTAGCGGAAACCGTCGATGTGAAAGGCCGTCAGCCAGTAGTCCTGCACATCGCGGAAAAACCGTTTGGCCGCGTCGCTGGTCTGGTTAAACTCGGGAAAGCCCCAACGGTTATCCCCGGCATTGAAATACGGATTCTGGTCGCGCGGGTACAGTTGCACCAGCGGGCTGTCGGGCGCCGTGTGGGCCA
Organism: Roseiflexaceae bacterium; assembly: GCA_035765855.1. GTDB lineage: Bacteria > Chloroflexota > Chloroflexia > Chloroflexales > Roseiflexaceae > DASTWM01. The sequence goes on along the minus strand of DASTWM010000438.1, from coordinate 4,990 downwards.
TCACCATGTCCAGAATCACGCCCATGCCATGCTGGTGGGCGGCATCAACCAGCCGCTTGAAATCATCGACGCTGCCGTAGGCACCCTCGACCGTGAACATGTAGGCCGGATTGTAGCCCCAGCTCTGGTCGCCGGGGAACTCCTGAACCGGCATGAGTTCAATCGCGTCAACGCCCAGGTTCGCCAGGTAATCGAGCCGCTGGATCGCGCCTTCAAAGGTGCCTTCCGGGCTGAAGTTGCCGATATGCATTTCGTAGATCACAAACTGGTTGAGGGGCTTGATAGCAAAATCGTTATCATGCCATTCATAGGGCTGCGTGCCAACCTCAATAACTGCGTGAGGCTGGGGCGATCCGTCATCCCAGCGGATGCGCCGGGCATACGGGTCGCAAATCGTCGTTTCGCCATCCAGCACAAACTGGTAGACATGCGTGCCTGGCTCAAGCCGCTTTTCGATCCACCACAATCCGCTTTCATCAACTTTCAACGGTTCCGGTTTCCATTCATTAAAATCGCCAATCAGTTCGACGCTCTTCTTCAACGGTGCCCAGAGCGCAAACGCCCATGTGCCATCGCCCTTATCAGTTGCGCCGCTGGGAATGCCCGGCGCGGGAGCGACTTCCGGAGTTTCAGTTGCCATGCGTTTCGTAATCCTTCTATCTCAGGTCGTTTCGGTGTTCAAAAAGCAAAAGCTATACCAACAACAAAGAAGCTATCAAACCGTTTCTTCTCGAACCTGCATGGCTGTGGTATCATAAACACGTTATACCCAACATTAGGCGACGGTTCAACATGCTGCGACGGCTTTTTCAAAAGCAGGCGAACGATAGCGCGCCGCTCGGACGCGAGTTTCAGGTTGGCGATGTGCTGGAGCAGCGCTTTGAAATCGAGCAGTTACGGCTCGGCTTCATGGGCGTGGTCTACATTGCCTATGATCGCCAGCGCCGCCAGCGCGTGGTGCTCAAAACCTTTCAGAACAAATTCCTGTGGGACGACGAGGCGATCGACCGTTTTCGCGCGGAAGCTGAGCTGTGGATGCGGCTCGGCGGCCATCCCAACGTCGTTCGTGCCTACGATCTGCGCACGTTTCTCGGCAAGCCGCACGTCGTCGCCGAATATGTGCATGGCGGGCCGCTGCGGGCGCTGGTTGGGCATCTTTCGCTTGAGGAAGCGCTCGATTACGCCATTCAAATCTGCTGGGGCATGACCTACGCCGTCGATCACGTCGCCATGATGCACTGCGACCTCAAGCCCGACAATATCATGGTGACGCTCGACGGGCAGATCAAGGTGACTGACTTTGGCCTGGCGCGGGTGCTGCCGATCTGGCAATGGTCGGAGCAGATGCGTACCAGGCGCATGCCCGCCAAGCTCCGCACGACGGTGAACGAAGTGCTGGGCGGCACGCTGCCGTACATGGCACCCGAAATGCTGGAGCGCGTGGCCGCGCCCGGCACATGGAGCGATATTTATTCGTTTGGCGTCATGCTGTTCGAGTTGCTGACGGGCCGCTTGCCGTTCGACTCCATGCGCGACGAGTCGCTGATTCGCATGCACATCGAGCAGCCGCCGCCCAGCCCGCTCAAGCTCAAGCCCCACCTGCCGGAAGAACTTGCGCGCATTGTACAACACTGCATGGCCAAGCGCCCCGGCGACCGCTACCAGAGCTTCCACGATGTCGAACAGGCATTGCAAAGCGTCCGCGAAACGCTGGTTGGCAAGCGGCTGATGGTGGTGTGGTCGGCTGGTTCGCACGCCGACCGCGACCGCTGGACCGAGCGCGGCATGATGCACATGGACCTGGGCGAATATTCCGAAGCGCTGACGAGCTTCCGGCAGGCGGTGGAGCTCGACCAGAGCCGCCCGGAAGGCTGGCTCAATATGGCGCGCGCCCGGCTGAAGCTGTGGCAGTATAACGAAACGCTGCGTGCCATTGACGAAGGGCTGACGCGCGCTGCCAGCCGCAATGACTTCGGCCAGCTTTACCTGCTGCGGGGCGAAACGCTGACGGCCATGCTGCGCTCCCGCGAGGCCGCCGACATGTTCGACAAAGGGCTGTCGTACACGCCAAACGCCCCGGCGCTCTGGCGCGAGAAGGGCGCGCTGTTTCTGCGGCTGAATCAGCCGCGCGAGGCGCTTAATCACCTCAGAAAGGCGCTTCATTTTGACGCCCTTGATTCGCATGCATGGCAACTGTCCGGCGACGCCAACATGGCGCTGCAAAACATCAAGCAGGCGCACCGCGATTACGGCGAGGCGCTCAAGCTCAACCCGCGCTCTGCCGAAGGATGGACGCGCTACGGAAATTGCCAGCTTCAGCTCGGACGCGCAAAAGAAGCGCTGCGCTCATTTGAGGCAGCGCTCAAGCTTGATGAACATATGCACGAGGCGGCGGAAGGCGCGCGCCAGGCCAGGCAACTTCTTCGGAATCAAGAAGGTAGAAGTAAGAAGTAAGCGATTCTCAACAACCTGTCATTCCGAACGCAGTGAGGAATCTCTCCAGCGAGATTTCCCGCTACGCTCAAAATGACATGGTTTATACGATTTATTTCTTCTTTTTTCTTCATCCCTCCATCCGCGCGATCCAGGCCTGCGGGTTGCGAATCTCGGTCATGGTCGGAATGTTATCGGCCTTCTCCCACACGCGATTGGCGAAGGCCAGGCCGCGCGCCGCCACCACCGCGTCGATGAACTGCTCGCCCTGCTGGTACTGCGAAAGTTTCAGGTCCATGCCCGTGATGCGGTTGAACAGCTCTTCGAGCAGCGGGCGGTTGCCTTTGCGCTGCTCCATGCGCTGCTCGATCTGCTGGAAACTCGGCAGCATCTGCTCGCCAATCGTGTTCATGACATGCGTCGAGTAGCCCTCGACAATCGACATGAGCGCCTGCATGCGGTCGAACACGCGCTGCTGCTCCGGCGTCAGCATCTGCTCGATCCAGTGCTTGCCACTGCCACGGCCACTCAGCAGCCGCCGGGCGATCTGACCAACACCGACGCCGAGACTGGCCATCTGATCTGACATCTGGTCGAGAAACTGGCGCAACAGTTCGTTGAAGTACGGGCGCACCCATGGAAACGCCTCGAACTGAAACACATGCGTCGTCTCATGCAGCGCGATCCACAGGCGGAAATCGGCGTCATTCAGGCCAAGCTGGGTTTGCACTTTGGCAATATTTGGCTCGACAAAATAAAGCGCGCCCTGGCTTTCGGTGTCGGGCGACAAAAGGCTGAGATCGTACTGGCCGAGCACCCGCTTGGACAGGAAGCCGATCAGCACGCCCATCTGCGCGCCGAGCACGCGCCCGTTGATACCGCCGATTGCCGCGTTGACGCCGCCCCGCTGCGCGCTGACTTTGGCGTACAATTCTTCCACCGGCGCAAACAACTGCTCGAACGAGTCAAAATTCGCCAGCAACCAATCGCGTCGGTCGGCAACGTACAGCCGACTCACTGGCTGCGGCAGGTCCACGCCCATATACTGCGCAATCATCGGCACGCTCTGCTCGACCATGCTGGCGTACTGCGCGCGGCGCGCGGCGCGATCATGGACCGGTGCCTGCTCCCATTGCGAGACACGCACCGCAATCGAGCGGGCCTGGTCCCAGTTCACCAGCCGCCGGTTGGTATCTACTGGCCGGGCAGGCTGCCGCGCGGCGGTGCGGCTCATTACATAGCGCGCGCCAAAGCCAGCGACCATGCCGAGCGCCAGAATGGTGCCAAGCCGGCGTAAATCATTGGTTGGTTTGGTATTCATCATCTATCCTTTCAGCCCGCGAGGGGTGATTCATGCTGCTCATGGCAGTATCGTTGTTTGACGCTCGCCGCGCGGATGTTGTTGCGGCTAGCTTTCCTCGCTGAAGTCGGGCGCTTTCTGGCCGCGCCGCCGGAATGCATCCGACACCATGACCTTGATATCTTCATCGGTGATCAAATAGGTATCGTAGCTGGCCTCGCCAAGTTCGCGCCGGTCGAGCAGCCGCCCCTGCACCACTACCCCATCTTCGGTTTCTACGATGCGAACGTCACAATAGCCACGCTCATCAATAAATGCGCCAAGAGTCCGCAGCACATCCTGGTAATCGCTCCGTTTCATGCCGTGAAATAGTTTCATCGCAGCCATCCTCGCTTGGTTGGTTCGACGGGTCGTCGGCGTTTGGTCATGGTTTGGATCATCTCGCGCACATCGTCATGCGAAAGCACAAAGTCGACTGGAACGCGGATAAATCCCTGGGCTGTTGCTTTGTAGGTCAGGCCAGTGACCACCCAGCCGCGATCGAATTCCAGCAGGCTCACTTCGCTGAGCGACTCTTGTTGGATGAACTGGCCGATTGCGCGCATAACTTCCGGGTAATCGCTTCGGTCGGACTTGATTGGTGGCATGCCTCACCTCCACTCATGCGTTAAAAGTGATGAGTGTTGAATGATGAGTGTTGAATGTCGTATAAAGCATGACTGTATTCAAAACCCATAACTCATCATTCACAGCTCTAGTAAAGCACGCGCGCGTCGCCAGCACGCCGGGTCAGCTTGATCTCATCAAGGTGCTCCAGCACCGCCAGCGCGTATTTGCGACTTGCGCCGAAATGGTCGCGGAACTGTGCCACCGTGACGCTGCCGGTGGCGCGGATGTGCTGCTGCACCCACGCGACGAATGCGGCGTAGGTTTCCGGCAAAAAGGCTACATCCGGCGCGACACGCACCAGCTTCTCCTGATCCAGCAGCCAGTTGAGCAATTCCGGCTCCAGGTCGGGCGCGGGCGGCGTGTGCGGCGCGTCGGCAAATTCCTTCAACAGCCGCTGCACCACGCGCTGCTGCTCCGGCGTGGGTATCGGCGTGAAATCCGGCAGGCGCACGCTTGCATCGCGCGTCACCACCATGCCTTGCGCTTCGGCGGCAGCCAGCACCGCGTCGAGCGCAGGCGCGTCGAGCTTCAAACGGCTGCGTAATTCTTCGCGCGGCATGCCAGAGCGCAGCGGGAAGCGCCGGTGGT
>DASTWM010000437.1:0-4945 GCA_035765855.1 Roseiflexaceae bacterium | reverse complement strand
AAAATCGGCAGCCGTGCGGTAGATGAAACGCTTTCCGGCGGCCTCGGCCCACAAAACGCCCAGCGCGACCACCGCCAGATCGCCGTAGCTGGCCGCGTTGACAATAATCGGCTGCCCGCCGCTGGCATGCTGCAAGCGTTCCGCTACCGCGTCCGGCCCGCCAGCGCGAATGAGGCCCAGGTCAAGCATTGCCACATCTGCGTCCCGCCAGCGCCCGCCGCTGCGCTCCTCGACCCACGCGGGCAGAAATGCCGTCGAGTAGCCAAACGCATGATCCTTGGCGAACGGCGTCTGGTCGGCGGGCATGAGCCTGTCAGCGGTGGCGTTTGGCGTGGCGACATAATGTGTGTTATTGATCGTCACGCGCCCGCCGTCGAGAAAGGCTGGCACGATCAGGTGGCCGTCCACCGGCCCAAGCGCTTCGCTAAGCGCATCCACCTCCGCCGGATAATGGCCGCGCAACGTCGAGTCGCTGCGGCTGGCGACGGCAAAGCCGCGATCGCCGGCCACCTCGCGCAGCAGTTCAGCGATCTGCTGGTTCATGGCGACGGCGCGCTCTTCCGGCTGGCTGCGCGAATTCGTCAGCAGAAAGAACAGCGGCGCATGATCGGCGAACGCCTCCCGCAGCGCCGCCGCATCCCAATCAAGCAAAAGCCGCACGTCGTACACGGTTTGCACGCCAGTCGGGTCGTCGTCAATCACGACTAGTTTGCGCCTGCTGGCCGCGACCTGCTGCTGAATCTGCGGCAGCAATGCTTCTTCGGGCGGCGCGGGCGGCAGGCCCGCAAGCAAGTGCGTGCGCGTTTCAAGATTGCTCATCGCTGTTGCTTCCGTTTGTCAGTCGCTCGATCAGCGTGATCATGACCGAATCATCAAGCTGACCTAAGCCCTGCGCGCTGCCCATTTTGTACAACTGGTGCGCCGCGCTGGCGAGCACCAGCGGGTGGCCGAGCGCGTCGGCCTCGTCAACCACAAAGCCGATATCCTTGACCAGAATGCTCAGCGCGCTCTTCGGCGGTGTAAAGGCACGCTTCACCATGCGCGGCCCGCGGTCGCCCAGAATCCAGCTGCCGCCCGCGCTGTGACTCACAATATCGAGCAGCATGGCCTGGTCGAGCCCCAGCTTCGCGCCGAAGGTTAGCGCCTCGGCGGCGACGGCGTTGTGGACGCAGACCATGAGCTGGTTGATCATCTTGACCGCTTGCCCGTCGCCGACGTTCTGCCCGACGTGGTACATGTTCGAGCCCATGGCTTCCAGCACTGCACGGCAGCGCTCCACCAGCGCGTCCGGGCCGCCAACCATGATCGTCAACTCGCCCGTTTGCGCCCGCGCTTCGCCGCCGCTCATCGGCGCGTCGAGGTACTCGACGCCTTGCTCGGCCAGCCGGGCCGCAATCTCCTGCACGCCGCGCCGACTCATCGTGCTCATGCCGATAACGATCGCGCCGGGCGTAAGCGCTTGCGCCGCCGCGCCAGCCCCAAACAGAATATCGCGCAATTGCGCGTCGTTGACGACGACTGAAACGAATATATCGCTGGCCCCGGCAACTTCGGCGGCGCTCGTCGCGGCGGTTGCGCCAGCATTTACCAGCATGTTCACCGCATCGCGATTGACGTCGTACACGGTACAGGGAAAGCCAGCGCGCACCAGGCACGCGGCCATCGGGCGGCCCATCACGCCCAGGCCGACGAAGCCGACGCGCGGCGGAGCAGCGGGAGAGTCTGACATGATATCCTCCTGGCTATGGTGACACGCGCTGATTGTACACCATGCGGGGCGCGTGATTTGCGCATGGCTGCGTTGATATTTTTTGAAGCAGCGCGTGCTATCATGGCCTTGCATTTATTTACCAGAAAGAACGTCATGGCTTCTGAACCAGTAACGCGCTTTGTCAGCGCGGGCGGCGCGCGCATCTATCGCCTGCCGCTTCAGGCATTCCCGAATTTCATCGCCTATGCCTACGTCGTGCTCGACGAACACTATGTCGCGCTGATCGACACGGGCAGCGGCAGCGAAACCAGCAACGCCGATCTCCATGCTGGCTTTGCCGCGCTGCGTGATCAATGGGGCGAACATGTCGAGTGGCGCGATCTCCAGCGGATTATTATCACGCACGGCCATATCGATCACTACGGCGGCCTCGATTTCGTGCGCGCCCGCAGTGACGCGCCGATTGCCATGCACGAGCTTGACGTGCGGGCCGTGCGTGACCACCGCGAGCAGGCGCTTGTGCTGGCTCGGTCGGCGGCTGATTTTTTCCGCTGGGCGGGCGTGGATGCCGAAAAACGCGCGACGCTGGCGGCCATGCATAACCATGTCGAGCCGTCGATCGCCAGCACGCCGGTTGCGACGGTGCTGCGCGGCGGCGAGCGGCTGGACGGGCGATTCGATGTGTTTCATACGCCCGGCCACGCGCCCGGCCAGGTGTGCCTGCGCCTCGACGATGTGCTGTTCAGCGCCGATCACCTGATGGCCTACACCAACCCGCGCCTGTTTCCCGAAAGCGTGCAGGCCTTTAACGGCATGGCGCATTATTTTCAATCGCTCGATGTGATTGCGGCAGTACCGGGCTTGCGGCTTGCGCTGGCGGGCCACGAGCCGCCAATTGAGAATGTGTACGAGCGCGTGCGAACGTCGCGCGCCGCGCACATCCGGCGGCTGGAGCAGATTGTGGGCATGTGCGCCGCGCCACACACCATGGCCGAAGTTGCCGGGCTGCTGTATCCAACCATGCAACAGCTTGACACGCTGTTCATGATCGTCGGCGCGGCGGGCGCGCGGGTGGAATTTCTTGATCAGCGCGGCGCGTTGGCGATTGCCAATCTTGATGAACTGGCGAACAACAGCGAGGCCGCGCCGCGCTATCAGGCGATTCCGCAAGCTGCCGATGTGCTTGCCGCGCTGCAACAGGTTTGACGCTGGCTGTGTGGCGTGCTACGATTTACAATGTTATAGCAGCTATCAAAAAGGATGTGCTGTAAAGATAGCAATTTGCCACAGAGGGCATAGATATAACCGAGAAGTAATACATACCTCTGAGTCCTCTGTGATCTCTGTGGCTTGATCATAATGAAAAATATAATAGTTATGGAGATAGACCATGTCTTTGCCACTTTCTGTGCTTGATCTGTCGCCGGTCAGCGCTGGCTCGACAGTTGCCGAAGCACTTCGTAATACGCTTGATCTGGCCCGCCACGCCGACCGGCTGGGTTACACCCGCTACTGGCTGGCCGAACACCACAACATGCCGAGCATCGCCAGCACCACGCCCGAACTGATGATCGGGCAGGTGGCGCGCGCGACGGAGCACATCCGGGTTGGTTCGGGCGGTGTCATGCTGCCCAATCATGCGCCGCTCAAAGTCGTGGAAACCTTTCGCATGCTGGAGGCGCTGTTCCCCGACCGGATCGACCTCGGCATTGGCCGCGCGCCCGGCACCGACCCGCTGACCGCCTACGCGCTGCGCCGCTCGCGCGAAGGCGTGAGTGCTGACGAATTTCCTGAGCAGTTGGCGGAGTTGCAGGCCTTTGCGACCAGTAGTTTTCCTGAAGATCATCCGTTTCGCGCCATCAGCGCTGGCTCTCCCGATGTTCCGCTGCCGCCGATTTTCATTCTTGGATCGAGTGGTTATGGCGCGCAGCTTGCCGCGTCGCTGGGCCTCGGCTGCGCGTTTGCGCACCACATCAATCCGCATGCCGCCGTCGCCGCGCTGCAAACCTATCGCGCCCGCTTCACGCCGACTCCGGAGCGCCCGCGCCCATGGGCGATTCTGGCGGTGTCCGCCGCCTGCGCCGAAACTGAGGAACAGGCCGAAGATCTGGCTGCTTCACTGGAATTGATGTACCTGCGGCTGCGCAGCGGGCGACCAAGCCCGATTACCAGCCCGGAAGAAGCGAAAGCGTACCCGTACACGCCCGCCGAGCGAGCAAGAATCGCCGAGTTTCGCGCGAATTTCATGGTCGGCACGCCCGACGTGGTGCGCGAGCAACTTCTTGCGCTGGCTGAGCAGACTGGGGCCGACGAGATCATGGTGACGACGGTGATGCACAGCCACGCCGCGCGCGTGCGCTCGTACGAACTGCTGGCGGAGGCGTTTGAGCTTCAGCCGCGCGCTACGGTAGCAAGAAATGCCTAGCCACAAAGGTCACAGAGAGCACAGAGAAATGAATGGTTTGGCCTACGTCACAATCAGCACGTCGAGCGTGCGCGGGCCGTGAACGCCCTCGACGCGATTTAATTCGATGTCGGATGTCGCTGACGGGCCGGAGATGAAGGTAATCGGTCGTTGTTCGGCATGCACGGCATCGGCAAGCGCCGCAATGGCTTCCGGCACAAGACCGACGACCTGCTCGGCGCGCACGACGCACAGGTGATAGTCCGGCAAGAGTGTGATCGCCCGACGTCCCTGCTGCGGCCCGCCATCCAGCACAATCGTGCCGGTCTGAGCGATGCCGAGCGCGCAGCCAGTCAGCACGCCATCCGCCGCGTCGAGTTGCTCGTGGCTCAGCCCGTCATCGCCAAGTAATTCGACGTCGGCAGGCGTCCATGCATCTGGCAGATCAGCCGGGACGACCAGCCGCCGCACGCTGCGCGCTGCCAGCGCCGAGGCGATTGCAGAGGGCAGTTCATCCGCTGAAACCTGCCGCACGGTTGCTTTGTACTCGGCCACGCGCTCGGCAAACTGCTCGACCAGTTCACCATGCGGTGTGTCGGCGGCCATGCGATAGCGGCGTTGCACGGTCACATCGGCGGGCGTTTCCTGCCGTGGTACGTCGCGCAGCGCCACCCGCACGCGGCCCAGGATTTCGTCTCGCGCGCTGCTCATAACTGGTCGCCCTCCATTGTTTCAGCAACTTCGGTATTGACGCGGACATCGTCGCCTACACCGTCAGCGCCGGTATTTGGCGTTGCCGCTGGCCCATAGCGCTGCCGTTCGCGCCACCA
>DASTWM010000436.1:0-17320 GCA_035765855.1 Roseiflexaceae bacterium | reverse complement strand
GTGCCGTCTTCCTTTACAATGGCTGTGCGGGCCGTCGTCATGAGCGCCGATTTAATCTGGCCGGGCGTCCAGTCGGGATGCAGTGCCTTCAGCAGCGCGCCCGCGCCCGCGACATGCGGAGCCGCCATCGACGTGCCAGCAATCGCCTGGAACAATTGGCCGTCGGGGTACAGGCTGGCGGCGCTGACCTGTGGCGTGGTGCCTGCGAGAATTTGCACGCCCGGCGCGCTGACATCCGGCTTGCTGATGCCAAGCTGATCGTCTTGCAGCGGCCCGCGCGAACTGAAGGCCGCCATGACATCGCCAAAGGCCGGGTTGATCGTCCTAACGCCGGTGCTGATCGTGCCGAGCACCTGCGTGCCGCTGTGCGCGGTGGTGAACGAGATGACCTCGGTTCCGGCGGGCGCGTCAATGTGAATCGTGGGAACCCAGTGGTTATCCGTCTCGACATCCTGCACGGTCGGGTTGTACAGCACCATGCCCGCGCCGCCGCCCGCCAGCACGTTGGCGCTCTTGGTAACGCGCGCCACGCCGCCGCGCTCGCACAGCACGATTGTGCCTGAAACTTCCTTCGGAAGCGGGCGGGAGCAAGTTTGATCGCCCAGCGTGGCCGCATCTACGACCAGCTTGTCCGCGACACCCGGCGTGACCGATACGCCATCAACGGTGAGTTGATCCGCGCCAGATCGCAACGTCAACTGGCTGATGAACTGCCGGTCGGTCGTGCTGGCCGCCACGCTCATGACCCACGGCGCGTTGGCGGGCGAGCCGATTGTACCGGCATCCGGGCCGCTGTTGCCGGCCGCCACCGACACGAACACGCCAGCCTCGTAGGCATCCAGAAAGGCTCTGGAATCGACCGCCTCATAGGGATTGGTCGCTACCACGCTGCCAATCGAGTAATTGATCACGTTCACGCCGTCGGCAACCGCCTGGTCAATCGCCGCGACCAGGTCGGAGTTGAAGCCGCCCGACGCGCCGAGCGCTTTGTACATGGCGACGTAGGCGCGCGGCGCAATGCCGGAAACCGTGCCGCGCGGCTGGCCGAAGATCGTCGCCGGAACACCGGCGTTGCCAGCAGCGGTGCTGGATGTGTGCGTGCCATGCCCGTCGTCATCGCGCGGTGAATCGAACTCGTCGGGCTGCAAGCCGATTTGTGCTTTGTAGGTCGTCAGCGACTCGCGCGCGCCAATCAGTTTGTTGGTGCAGGTAATCGGCAGCGACGAATCATGCGGCTGCTCGCACGCGCCATGCCAGTTGGCGGGCGGCGGGTAGCTGCCGTCATCAGCGAACGACGGGTGCTCCGGCCATATACCCGTGTCAATCACGCCGACAACCACGCCCTGCCCGCCATCACCCAATGCTGGATCGGCGGCCAGCAGCTTCCAGATCACGTCCGCGCCAATGAAGTACGGGCTGCGGTCGGTGAGCGGCTTGCGTAATTCGTCAAGCTGCACGTCAACCACGCCAGGCACCTGGCGAAGCCGCGCGATCTGGCTTTCGGGCAGCGTCATGGATACGCCGCCGTACACCGTGCGATAGCGCGTAAGCACCCGCGCCTGCGGAATAGCGGCGCGGGCGGCCTGCTCGAACGAGGTAATCTTTTGATCGAGATAGGCGAGATAGCGCTGGCTGGCGGATGCCGCCGCGTCAAGCTGGCGCGCGCCGGTTATCCTGGGGCTGGTCGGCGCGAGACCACGCACGCCACCGCGATACGAAGCCAGCGGCGCAACGTCAAGCTTGACCAGCACGCTGATGATACGGTCGCCGTCGGGCAACTTGCGCCCAGGATTGTCCAGCGTGCTGTGGGCAACGGCAACGGCAGGTGTGGCTGAGGGATGAGGCGGTTGGGGAGCCTGCGCTCGCGTGGGAACCGCCAGAATGATCATGGCGCAACAAACGAGCGCAAGCGTGAACGCGCGCTGCTTCCAGTTGGAACGTCGCATAAGCTCCCCCTTTGTGCTGCACATGTTCGTGGCTGGACACATGGAGCGCAGCCAGCAGATTACGTTTTTGTCATCGTCGTGTAGGCGTAGCATAGACCAAAGATCGCAGCTTGTCTATAGGCTTTTCCTTAAAAAGAGTGTGCCACAGAGATCATGGAGACAAAATAATAACTCCGCGCCTTCTGTGATCTCGGTGGCTCAATCACTATGCGGGCGAGCGCGGAAGTGGGGCAGCACCGCGCGGCCCAGCAGTTCCACAGCGGCGAGCGGATCGGGGCCAAGCGGCGGCCCGAAGCTGAGGTGCTGCACGCCTGCATTGACCAGCGGCTCCAATCGGGCGATGATGTCGGCGGGTTGGCCGACCATGCCGATCTGGAGCATGCGCTCGTCCACAAGCTGGCAAGCTTTTGCTTCGTCATGGTCGGCGTGCAGCGCGTGGTTGATCGGTGCAAAGTCGGCCTGCGTGAGGCCGAGCCGCTCCAGGATTAGCGGGCTGAGCGAGTGGCCGTAGTAGGCCACCTTTTTGGCAAGCTCATGGCGCGCGGCAGCGGCATCCTCGTCGAGCGAGACCCACACGCAGGCCGCGAAATCGAGCGGTGGCAGGCTCGGGTCACGCTTCTGCATGCCTTCCTCGACGAACGGGCGCACGCCGAAGAAATGCTCCGGCGGAAACAGGAGCGGCAGCACGCCATCGGCCAGTTCGCCAGCCAGCCGCAGCATGCCGGGGCCGAGCGCGCCGAGATAAATCGGTGTCACGCGCGGGGCCGGGAAGCGCAGATACGCCGCGTCGGTCCAGCGCAGAAAGCGCCCGTCGGTTGGGCATGGCTCGCCGCGCAGCAGCGCCCGAATGGCCGTGATGGTCTCGCGCATGGCGGCCAACGGATGCTGCTGTGCCAGCCCAACCCAGCCGAGAAAATCTGCCGCGCCCGCCGCCATGCCAAGGTTGAAGCGGCAGCCGCTCAGTTCGTCGAGCGTCGCCGCCAGCATGGCGATCTCGCTGGGATTGATCGTGTACGGGTTCAGAATGCAGGTACCGATCTCGATTCGCTCGGTCGCCTGCGCCACCACCGAAAGAATTACGGGCGCGCTGCGCAAAAACAGGTCGTTGCTGACCCAGAACTGATCGAAGCCCGCCCGCTCCGCCGCCTGCGCCAGCGCGACATACGCTGACAGCGCGAGGTCGTTGTTCAGCCGCAGGCTAAAGCGCATCGCCCGCTCCCACAATCGCTTCGGCCTCAATTTCGACCAGATATTCCGGCCCGACAAGTTGCGCCTGCACCAGCGTGTTGACTGGCCGGATGTCACGGAATTGCTCGCCATGCACGCGCGCCACCGCTTCCCAATCGGCAACGCTTTGGACATACACCCGCGTCCGCACGACATCGCGCATGCTGCCGCCCAACTGTGTGATCGCCGCCTCAATCTTGTCGAGAATGAAGCGCGCCTGCGCCGCCGCGTTGCCAATCCCGACCACGCCGTCCGGGCCGGTCGCCGTCGTGCCAGACACGAGAATGCGGTCGCCGACCCTCACGGCCCGCGCGTAGCCCGCCAGGGCCTCAAAGGTGGTGTTCGTACTTACCGATGTTCGTTGCATGAGAAATCCTCCTTTTGGTATTGACCAATTGTACAGGAAATTACGGCGGCTTATCATGTGATCGTTTGAACACAAGCACCCAAAAATCAGTATAATAGCAGCGAAACTTCACAAGGCACTGAGATAACCATGAACAATGCGCCCAACGCCCATCAACACTCGCCTGATTTTGCGGCGCAGCTTGCCACCTTTCGCTCGCAATGGGAGCGCAATCAGCGCGCGCTGGATGCGCTGTATAACATTAGCATCGCCTGCCAGGGCAGCACCTCATTCGCGCATATCTTCGACGCGGTGCAGCGCGAGTTGCATGCCGTATTCATGTTCGACGCCTGCTATATTGCGTTATGCGATCCCGAGCAGCCCGAAGTGTTCCGCGCGGTGCTGCTGGTCGACGAGGGCAAGCAGGAATATGAAGAAAACCGCGTGTCCGGGCCGCTTACCGGCGCGCTGGTGCGCGAGCGGCAGCCGTTGCTGTTCCGCGATCTGGCCGAGGAACGGCAGCAGCTTGGCCTCATGCCCAGCCCGTTTGGCAGCAAGCAAAAACAGTCGCGCTCATGGCTTGGCGTGCCGTTGCTGGTCGGGCATGGCGCGGTCGGCGTGATCTCGATTCAAAGCTACCAGCCCGATCTGTATGACGAATCGGATGTCGATCTGCTCCAGCGCTTCGGCAATATCGTGGCGGTGGCCATGGAAAATGCCGCGCTCGACCAGCAGCAGCACGAGTTGAGTACCGCGCTCACCGACCAGGTCACGGCCCGCACGGTTGAACTGGCGACGCTGAGCGCGGTGGCTGCCGAGTTGGTGTTGCAGCAGCCGCTGCCGGCACTGCTCGACCGGGCGCTGGAGCTTATTTTGGCGCTGTTCAAGCTGGACGGCGGCACTGTGCGGCGGCTGGATGAGCAAGGTGAGATGCTGGTGCTGCTGGCGCAGCGTGGTTTTTCGGATACCTACACCAGCACGGCATTCAGCCTGCCGGTTAGCGACAGCCGGTTAGGCGTTGTCGCCAGAGAAAACCGCCCGGTGGTTGTTTCTGAAGGCGTCACAACGCCCCCGCAGGCGCAGCAGAATCCGCATGACTATGTGGCGCTGCTCAGCGTCCCGCTGCGGATCGGCAACCGCGTGCTGGGAACGCTGACCTTGCTCAGCAGCGAGGTGCGCGATTTTGCGGAAACCGAGATCGACCTGGCGCAGGCGGTTGGCAATCAGCTTGCGATTGCGATCCAGAACGCGCGCCTGTTTGACGAGCGCGCCCGCCAGATTAACGAGTTGCAAGCGCTTGGCCGCATCAGCCAGGCGGCCAGTTCGTCGGTCGACCTGCCGACGTTCATGCGCCTCGTTCATGCCGCGCTTTGCACGGTTGTTCCATTCGATGCCTTTGCCATGGTCGTGTGCGATCTTGCGAAACAGTCGGTGGCGAGCGGCCTTCGGATCGAGCGCGAGCATGAACACGACATTGGCGATCAGGCGCTCGATCCGCTCGCCAAGCGGGTGTTGGAGCAGCGCGAGCCGTACTATGCAAGCGAGCATGCGGCGGAACGTGGCGCTGAATCATGGTTGGGCGTGCCGTTGCTGAACGGCAGCGGCGCGGCATTGGGCGTGGTGAGCGTAGCTTCCGAGCAGGCGCATGCGTTCGATGCGCGCGTGGAAACATTTCTGCAAAATGTGGCGGCGCAGGTGTCGCTGCATGTGCAGAATATTCAGCTTGTGCAACAGCGCGAGCGCCAGATTCATGAACTGAACGCCATCGGCAAGATCGGCGAGTTGATCAGCGCCTCGTACCAGTTCGAGGACATGTTGCAGGGCGTGTATCAGGCGCTGTGCGACGTTGCGCGGCCATCGGTGTTCTTTCTTGCGATTTGCGCGCCGGAAACGCGCGTCGTGACCAATGCAATCTTTATCGAGCAGGGCGAACGTATTCCCATCGACTGGGATGGCAAGCCGCCCGCGCCCGGCAGCCTCACCGGCTGGATCGTGGATCAGCGCCAGCCGTTGCTTTTTCGCGATCTTCCGCGTGAGCGCAACCATGTGATGGCGCTTGGCATTACGCCTCGGGCCGTTGGGCCTGAGCGAACGGTGCATTCGTGGGTGGGCGTGCCGTTGCTGGCCGAAGGCGGCGAGCCAATCGGTGTGATCTCGCTGCAAGATTATGAAGCGCAGTGCTACGACGAGCAGACAATCGCCTTTCTGAGCCAGGTCGCCAGCCATGTAAGCCTTGGGGTGCAGAAAGTGCGCCTGTTCGCCGCGCGCGAGCGCCAGATCGAGGAGAATGCGCGCTTATTCGCCGCCGAGCAAATGGCGCACCGCACGGCAGAAACGCTGCGCGAAGTGGCGCGGGTGCTCAACTCGTCGTTCGACACGCGCGAGGTGTTGCATCTCGTCCTGCGCGAATTGCACAAGGTGCTCGCCTATGACACTGCATCGATCATGCTGGTCGAGCGCAATGTGCTGCGGATTGCGGCGCACCATGGCCTGAACATTCCAGACCACCAGCTTGGCGATGTGCTCGACAGCGCGTACCGCTCCGGCGCGGCGCAGGTCGTGCGGAGCAGCCACGCCCTGTACATTGGCGATACGTACGCGGCCCCTGAATGGACGCACAACGAAACATCCGCCCATGTACGCTCATGGCTCGGCGTGCCGCTGATCTCGCGCGGAATGGTGCTGGGCGTGCTCAACATCGACTCGTGCCAGCCGAACTCGTTCACCTTGCGTGATATTGAAGTTGCTGAGGCGTTCGCATCGCACGCGGCGGTGGCGCTGGAGAACGCGCGCCTGTATGAAGAATCGGTGACGCGGGTGGAGCAGGAGCTTGCGATTGCGCGACAGATTCAGAGCAATCTGTTCCCGCGCACGCTGCCACAGTATGAAGGGCTTGCATTGGCCGCCAGCTGCCTGCCCGCGCGCGAAACGGGCGGCGACTTTTACGACGTGGTGGAGCTTGATGGCGCGCTGACCGGCTTCCTGGTTGGCGATGCGTCCGGCAAAAGTATTCAGGGCGCGATGCTGATGGCGATTGCCCGCTCGGTGGCGCGCTCGGAAGCCCGCGACCACCAGATGCCCGAACTGGTCATGCGCGAAACAAACATGTGGATCGCGCGCGACATTCCGCCGCGCTCGTTTGTGGCGCTGTGCTACGCCACGTTTGACCTGGAAACGCGCCAGCTTGTGCTTTCCAACGCCGGGCAGATAACGCCGCTGCACCGCCATGCCGATGGGCGCATCGATTACCTGGATGTGCCTGGGCCGACCTTGCCGATTGGCATTCAGCCCAATATTCCGTACGCCGTGCGCGAGGTGCAACTTGAGCCGGGCGACACGGTCGTGTTCCTGACCGACGGCAGTGTTGAAGCGCGTAACAGCAGCGGTGAATTGTACGGTTTCGAGCAATTCGAACGGGCGCTGCAAGCCTATGGCGATGCAGCGCCGCCCGACCTGATCGCGCGCGTGCTGGACGATGTACGCGGCTTCATGGATGGCATGCCGCAGCATGACGACATGACATTGGTGGTGTTGCGGCTTGCCTCGCAGGCGTGACACTCACGGCATGGCGGCGTTGCGCTCCTCGTCGGGCGAAGGCGTCTTCCAGCGGTCGCGCTCGTGCTGCTCGCGGGCCTTCTGCGCCCGCCGCAACGCGCCCTTGACACCGTAGCGCGCGATCGAAAAGCGCGTGCGGCTCAGCGTCCCGCGCTCGTTAACCCAGGTTGCTTCCATGTACTCGGTGTGGCCCTCGGTGCGGCGGCGCACGCCGACCACGCCGGTGTTGCTGGAGCGCGGCTGCCCGATCACCAGCCGGTCGGTGCGCGGCTTGCCAAGCTCCTGTTCGGTGGCATCACGCCACTCGATCGCCGCCGTCAAGGCTGCCAGCCGGTCGCCATGCTTCTTGTCACTGAAAAAGCGCGAACGATTCTGCCCCTTCCAGCGCACGCGCACAAAATAGCCATGCGTGCGCTTCGGCGGGTGGTCGATGCGCGTGATATTCTTATGGCGGGTCGTTTTAGGCCCGCGCGCGGCGCGCTTCGGCGCTGGCGCAGAATTGTCCTGTGTCTCGGGCTGATCGTGCGCAACAGCAGGTTGTTCCGTACTCAGTTCGTCCGCCTGGTCTGGCGGAGGCGTGTAGGGCAGCCACAGCGCATAGCGCGGGCCGACGTGCCGCTGGTCGGGTTGCATTACGCCCTGCGGCTCCCACGCTACAAAAGCGCCGGGTGTTTCAGCCGCGCGCCGGTCGAGCAGGGTGCGATTGGGGCCATGCTCGTCGAGCACGAAGATCCGCGCGCCATGGACTCGCACCATGCCGTACTGCTCCTCAAGCGACTGGAGCATCTCAGGGCATGGCTGCCCGAGTTGCTCATAAGCTGTGTTGTTCCAACTGTGCTGTTGATACATACGTCAACCTCTTCGTGTCTGCGCGGCGCATGAACATAGATGGCTGCCACGTTCTTTAACAATGCTATTGACGCAGCCCTGGTTTTGTTTGTGTGTCAGGCATTACACAATGCATGCCGCGATTGAAGAGTTGTGAGCATTCTTTAACCAGATTTCCCGAGTCTATCGGCTGATGCATGCGTGGATGCATGCGCAGAGTGCGCGTGGCAGCGCGCGACCGAGAGGAGATTGCCGCGCCGCTGGCGGGCATGGAAGCGGCGCGGTGTTGGGGGCTATGTGTCTAAACGCGGTGTTGAATCAGGCTTGTGCCTGTCATGGCAGCTGGCTTTGCGAGGTGCAGCACATCCAGCACAGTCGGCGCAACATCCGCGAGCGCGCCGCCATCGCGCAGCGTGATGTGCCGCTTGTCAAGCGCCAGCCCGTCGGCTGCGACGACCAGAAACGGCACGGGGTTGGTGGTGTGGGCGGTGAACGCGCCGCCGCCTTGCGGGTCGATCAGCTGCTCGGCATTGCCATGGTCGGCGGTGATCAGCGCCACGCCGCCAAGCTCCAGCACCTTGTTCACAATCGCGCCGAGGCAGGTGTCCACGGTTTCCACGGCCTTGATCACCGCGTCGATGTTGCCGCTGTGCCCAACCATGTCGGCATTGGCAAAATTCAGGATGATCACATCTTCGGTATTCTTGCTCAACGCTTCAAGCACGCGGTCGCGGATGCCTGCCGCGCTCATCTCCGGCTGCAAGTCATACGTCGCGACTTTGGGCGACGGCACGAGCGCGCGGTCCTCGCCGGGAAACGGTTCTTCGCGCCCGCCGTTCAAAAAATACGTGACATGCGCGTATTTTTCGGTCTCGGCGACATGCAATTGTTTCAGCCCGGCATCGCTCAGCACTTTAGCGAGCGGGATCTTCACGTCCTCGCCCTCGAACGCGATCGCAACCGGCAGTCCCTTTTCATATTCCGTCATGGCGACGTAGAACAAATCCTGAATCTGCGGGCGCGGAAAGCCATCGAAGTCGCTGCTAGTAAAGGCGCGCGTGATCTGCCGCACGCGATCGGCGCGGAAGTTGAAGCAGATCACCGCGTCGCCCGCACTTACGGTTGCCACCGGCTGATCGCCATCCATGATCACGGTCGGCACGATGAATTCGTCGGTGATGCCAGCGTCGTACGATTGCTGGATGGCCGCTTCCGCGCTCAGCGCGGGCTGCCCAACGCCGTTGACCATGGCGTTGTAGGCTTTCTCGGTGCGGTCCCAGCGTTTGTCGCGATCCATGGCGTAGTAGCGCCCGCTGACCGTCGCCACGCGCCCCACGCCGGTGTCGCGCATGAACGCCTGAAGGTCGCGCAGAAAGTCCAGCCCGCTGTGCGGCAGCGTGTCGCGCCCGTCCGTGAACGCATGCACGAACACACGGTCGAGGCCAGCGCGCCTGGCAAACTGAATGAGCGCCTTCTCGTGTCCCATGTGGCTGTGGACGCCGCCCGTGCCGAGCAGACCGATGATGTGAAGCTGCGAGTTGTGGGCCTTGACGTGCTCCATGGCGGCAGTGAACGCCGGGTTCGAGAAGAAGCTGCCGTCGGCAATGCTGTCGTCGATCATGGTCACATCCTGCCGCACCACAAAGCCCGCGCCAATGTTGAGGTGGCCGACTTCGGAATTGCCCATCTGGCCGGGCGGCAGGCCAACCGACTTTTCGGCGGCGTGGATCAGCGTCCAGGGACAGGTTGCGCGCCACCGATCCATGTTGGGCGTGTGCGCCAGCCTGATGCCGTTGCCTTCCGTTTCCGCCCGCTCGCCCCAGCCGTCGAGAATGGCGAGCACCAGCGGGCATGGCCGTTGATTCGTTGTCACAGTGGTCTCCTTGATGATTGCACATCACCTTGTTTACACGACCTGTACCACGCCCGCATCACAAACGCGCCGATTGGCACACAGACCATCGGCGCGTTGAGCGGAATGGATAACGACGCGCTATTGCGCTTTGGTGCGCCAGTACAGCATGGAAAGGCTCACGGCAAAGAAGAGGATCGACATGCCGGTGAGTACCACAAAGAACGTAAGTTGCCCCGGCGCGCCGCGCAGCATAATGTCGCGCAACAGGCTGATTCCATACGTCGCGGGCAGCGTGTAGGCGATGCCCTGACCGACCGGCAGCAGCAGCCGCAATGGCAAACTGAAGCCGCTGAAGAAGAACACCGCCAGCAGCACCAGCATGGCGAACTGCACCGCCTGCCGCTCGGACGTTGCCAGAAGCGACAGAATCAGGCCAATGCCGACGCACGACACAGTGAGCAGCACCAGCGCTAACATCAGCAGCCACGGGTCGCCGAGCAGCGGCACATGCAGCCCGATCAGCAGCAACGTCATCACTGCCGCCGCGATCAGCAGCGTAAAGAACGTGTACGCGCCGTATTTGCCGAGCAGCAGCGACCATTGCCGAATCGGCGCAACCGTGTACAAATCAAAGCCGCCCGACAGCCGCTCGCGCACAAAGGCCAGCGAACCCATGCTGACGGCGATGTGCTGTACCAGCATGGCGAGAATGCCGGGCGCAAAGAACGACAGAATATCCGGCTCGAAGGTCGCCGCGTTGCGGGCATCCACCTGCAACGGCGAAATAATCACATCGGGCGGAACCGCGGTAAACTTGTCGAGCGTCGTGGCGAGCTGCTCAAGATTATGCTTGGTTTCGGTCAGGCCCAGCTGCTCCTTGAGCGGGCGCTCGTCGGCGGCGGCTTTGGCCGCATTGCTCAGCGTCAGGCGCTCGTCGGCGCGCTTAAGTTCCTCCTGCAATTGCTGCACGCCGACGACCAGCGGCGCGGCCTCTGGCCCGAACGAATCCACGTTTTGTGAAAGCGTGTCGGCGCGCTGCAACGCCTCGCGGAGGGCGCGCTGCACCTTGACGCGGTCGCCCAGGTCGGCGGCATCGCTGGCAATCTCCAGCAGGCGCAAAATATCAGACGTGTCCTGCGCCGCCGATTTCAAGCCGGAAAGCTGCTCGGTGATCGTTTGCACGAAGATCTCGCGGTTGAGTTCGCCGGCCATGACCTGTGTAAAATTCGGCACAACCCAGCGCCAGAGCGGGTCGATATCGTCGTAGATTACTTTGATCGTCGCTTTTTTCCCCGCGGAAATGGTCTCGAACGGCGTGACCGGCAGTTCGACGACTGCTTCCACGTAGCCGCGCCTGAGCGACGCCAGTGCCGCTGTGATGTCGGACGTGTAATCCACCACGGTGAGATATTGGTCGAACTGGCGTTGATAATCGCGCAGCAGGCGTGGCTCTTCCTGGCCGGGCGGCACCACCACGATGGCGGTCGGCGGGCGGGCCGATGTGTTCGAGCCAATGCCAAAGGCAACCATGATAGCCAGCGGCCCAAGAATCAGCGTGAGCGCCTGCCATGGACGGCTCAGGAGCTCACGTAATTCTTTCAGCAAAACAGTGAATATCTGAATGACTGCCCGCATGCCTACTCCGTATCTTCCATATCCGCAGCACTGGTGCGCAGCCGCCCAAGCGCCGGACGCCCTTCGCCATGCTGCTCGATCAGCCGAATAAAGACCTCGTCAAAGGTCGCGCGCACCTGGGCAATGGATTGAACCGAAATATTATTTGAGTCGAGCGCGTCCAGCAGCGCCGGAATGGCGCGGTCGGCGCTTTCCACCGTGACGCGCAGCGTGCCGTCGCGCGTCGATTCAGTGCCGCGCACGCCCGGCACCCGCGCCACGACATAGGCCGCGCTGGCCGCTTTGTCGCCAAGCGTAATCGCCACGACATCGCCGCCAAACGCCCGGCGGCGCAAGTCGTTCGGCTTGCCATCCGCGATCAGCATACCGTCGTACATCAGGCCGACCCGGTCGCAATACTCTGCCTCGTCGATGTATTGCGTGGTAAGCAGCAGCGTCCGCCCGGAGGCCGACAGGCTGCGGAAATGCCGCCACAGCTTGGCGCGCAAAATCGGATCGAGATTGGCGGTTGGCTCGTCGGCAAAGATCAGATCAGGATCATGCACCAGCGTGGCCGCCAGCGCGAGGCGGCGCAGCATGCCGCCCGATGCGTTGCGGGCGCTTCGCTTGCGCGCGTCCCACAGTTCGACCAGTTCCAGCGTTTCGCGGATGCGCTTGCGGCTGCCCCATTCCGATAGACCATATAATCCGGCTGCAAAGCCCATGTTCTGCTTAATCGTGAGGTCGAGCGGCAGCACGAAATTCTGCGGCATGTAGCCGATGCGGCGGCGCGCGGCAGACGAAAAACTGACCGGATTTTCGCCAAGCACGCGCACGGTCCCGCCCGACGGCTCAAGATGCCCGCAGAACAGGTGAATAGTCGTCGTTTTGCCGGAACCGCTCGGCCCAATCAGCCCGAAAATTTCACCTGCCTCGACGGTCAGGGTCAGATTATCGAGCACTGCGACCCGCCCGAACCGCTTATCGACATTGCGGGCTTCCACAATAAGTGGCCCGGCGGGCTGCTCGGCGGCTGCCAGGTGCGCCTGCCCGTTGGTATGTAGAGCCGTAGCGGACGCTTGCGTTGGTTGCATGACGGCGTTGTCTTGTTGTTCTGTCACGGTACTCCAGTAGCAACTATGTTCTTGATCGCATGGGTGAATCAACAATCTCAAAGAGTCAAAACACGCATTCTTATTTACATAATACTACATTTCTGAGGTACATACATGCTGCGCGAATTGGTGTGGCGCTCGCTGTTAGCGCACATGATCTGCGCTAGCCCACGTTTGTGGCCCGCCTTCTTCCGCGCATCCCCAGTGATTCGTTGCTGGTGTTTCGCTGTGAGGAACATTGCTCGCTTCGTCTGCGCCGTCATTATACATGAGATTAACGACGCCATGGAAGGTGCTCACAATGTCGGTGATGACCGCATTGTGAACTGCACCGGCGGCGTCGGCATAGCGACACATGTTGCCAATTTGCAGGCATGGAGGATTTTCTGTTGCCATTGCTTCACGCTCCTTCTTCGTTGACGCTGGTCGAAACGGTGCGCCGACAGTGGCCATACCTGCAACGACTGTGCCACATTGCACACAATCTATTATACCAACATGCTGCATGGCGTGGTACTTGCAGTGTCTTTGCTACGTCAGGAGTGCATGAGAAAGGGTCTATATGGCTTCGGAGCGCCGTAGTTTGGAGCCAATACGGGGTGCCGATCGCGTGAACCGCCGCCGCTTGAATCTGCGCGGCGAATTTCTGCTGGCGCTGCTACCAACGCTGATCGTGCTGGCGGTGTTGGCGCTGCTGGAGGTTTTTAGCCGTCAGCGGCTGTTGTTTGCCTCGCTTGCGTCGAGCGCTTTTTTGATCTACCTCGACCCCGAACATGGCACGAATACGACCCGCTGCCTTGTGCTGGCGCATGTGATCGCATCGCTGGCCGGCATGCTGATCTATCTCGTGCTTGGCGCTGGCTACGTGTCGGGCGGCGCGGCCATGATCGTCACGATTACCGCCATGATTCTGCTCGACGTGGTTCACCCGCCTGCGGTGGCGACGGCGCTCAGCTTTGCCTTCCGCGATGAGTCAGCGAAAACGCTGCTGTTGTTCATCATGGCGCTGGGGATGATTGCGGTGCTGGTGGTGATGCAGCGCGCAGCGGTGTGGCTCGTGGCGCGGCTGGGGATCACCACCAGGTAACACAAAGGGTAGCGCTGTGAGAATTTGGTTTGCGACATTCTGCGAAGGGCTGCGCGCCAATTTTTGGTTCATACCGACGCTCATGGTCATCGGCGCAACCGTGCTTGCGTTAGGTTTGCTCTACGTCGATAACCATTTCATCACAACAATACCGCCCTCGCTTTCGTATGTATATCAGGGCGGCGCTGATGGCGCTCAGTCGCTGCTGTCCACGCTTGCAAGCTCGGTGATAGGCGTTGCCGGTACGACCTTTTCGATCACGATCGCCGCCCTGACACTGGCATCAACGCAGTTCGGGCCGCGCCTGCTGAACAATTTCGTGCGTGATCGCGGCAATCAGTTTGTGCTTGGCACCTACATCGCCACCTTTACCTATTGTCTGCTGGTGCTGCGGACGATCCGCAGTTCAAACAATCCAAGCGTTGAGCAGGCGCTGGTGCCGCATATTTCCGTGACAGTGGCGGTGCTGCTGTCGCTGCTCAATCTTGGTGTTCTGATTTACTTTATCAACCATATTGCCATCACGATTCAAATTAACCATGTCATTGCCACGATTGGCGAGGATATCACGAAAGCCGTCGAGCGATTGTTTCCTGAACAGATTGGTATGGGCCTGCATGAGTTCGATGATGGGAGCGAGGAAGGGAAAGAACGCTTTCGTGACTGGTTTGAGGCGGAAGCGTACGCGATTCAGTCAGATGAAGGCGGCTATGTCCAGTTTGTCGATACCGAAGCGATCATGAATCTTGCGAAGGAGCACGATGTCATTATCCATCTGCTGCATCGTCCCGGTGACTATGTCATCGGAGGCAGCGATCTCGCGTTCATCTACCCCGCCGCGCGCGTCTCTGAGGACATGGCCGAACAGTTGAACGGGACATTAGCCGTCGGCCCGAACCGCACGAAGCAGCAGGATATTCAGTTCTCAATTGACCAACTTGTTGAGGTAGCAGTGCGCGCCCTCTCGCCAGCGATCAACGACCCATTCACGGCTATCACATGCGTCAATGAACTTGGCGAGGCATTGTGTCGTTTGGCCCAGCGCCGGTTTCCGAGCTCATACCGTTATGACGAAGATCAGCATTTGCGGGTGATTGCTGAGTCGCTCTCGTTCAAGAACGTGGTTGACGTAGCCTTCGATAAAATCCGCAACTACGCGGGCGATAGCACAGCGGTCACGTTACGCATGATGGAAGTCATCGCGATTATCATGAAGTGTACACGCGCCCAGGAGCAGCGCGCGGCATTGCAGCGGCAGGCCGACATGATTTTGCGGGGCAGCGAGCAGAAGCTGGCCGAGGAACAGGATCGCGCTGATGTGGCTGAACGTCATGAAGAAGTGTTGCGTGTGCTGAATCGCAAAGAATCAGACGCGCAGAAGCATGGGTCGCAGTGCGCTGTGGAGGTGCAGGCCAGCGGCGTGTGATGCGTCCACATGGCAATTGGCGACGCCCGTTATTGTGAGCGCCGCCGATACCAGGTTGGGTTATGCGTCAGCGCGCTGTGGTTCTGCAATTTTCTGCTCGATGCCGGCCATGTCTGCCGTGATGTCCTCCAGCGCCGCGTCTACTTCGGTCACGAGTTCTTCATAGATTGGCTCTGAGATCACGCCGTGCGAATACAGCGAGGAAAGCATGGCGCGCTGGGCGCGCAGCCCTTCGCGGCGGGCGTCGTCCACTTCCTCGTCGCGCAGGTTGGGCTGGTCGTGGAGCAAGGCTTGCTGCGCCTCGCGCGCCTGTCCAATGCGCTCGTTCAACTCCTGAGACAGCTTTTCCCATGTAAAGGTCGAGATCATGCCGGTGCGATGCTGGCGCTCCAGTCGGTCGCGGGCGGCGCTCAGGGCCAGCAGCCGTCCATGGCGGCGCTCGTATTCCAACTCGATGTCCTTGCGTTCCACCAGGCCCAGGCGGCGCAGCAACACGTTCATGGTTGTGCCTTGCACCAGGAGCGTGAACAGCACCACGCCAAACGCCATCACGCGCAGCAGGTCGCGGTCGGCGAAAGAGGCAGGCAGCGACAGCACCAGCGCCAGCCCGATTGCGCCCCGCAGCCCGCCCCAGAACAGAACATGCTGGTAGGCGCGTGGAACACTGTCGCGCCGGAACAGGTTGAGCAATCCCGAAAGGCCGTACACCACCAGCAGGCGGCTGATCAGGACCGCGCCGATGCCAATCGCAATCGGCACGATGTTGTCGTACAGGTGCGAAATGTCGACTGATAGGCCGATCAGCAAAAAGACGAATGAGTTAGCGACAAACGCCAGATATTCCCAGAAATTGAACAGCACGATGCGGGTGGTTGGCGACATGCCACGCGGGCCGATGTTGCCACACACGATACCCGCCGCGACCACGCCGAGCACGCCGCTCACATGCAATCGTTCTGCGACAAGGAAGGAACCAAAGGCCAGCACGGTGGTGATCGTCGTTTCGATCAGGTAATCGTCCACGCGCGAAATGACCAGCGAGGCCAGCCAGCCCAGCGCCGCGCCAACGGCGAGTCCGCCCACCGATACTTCCACGAAGCTCAGTACGGCGCTGCCAGGATCGAAGCTGCCCGCGTTCCCGCCGCTTGCTGCCGTGGCCGCCGCTGCTAACACAATGCCAAAAATAACGATCGCCGTGCCGTCATTGAACAGGCTTTCGCCTTCGACCATGACGACTAGCCGCTTGGGCGCGCCCACTGAGCGGAACAGCGCAATCACCGCCACCGGGTCGGTCGCGGCGATCAGCGCGCCGAACACCAGCGCGCTCGTCAGCGCTACGCCGAGGCCGTAGCTCACAAGGTAGCCGATGATCACCGTTGTCAGAATGACGCCGGGGATGGCGAGCACTGCAATTGGCAGCAGATTATCCCACAGACGCCGGAACTCCAGATGAAACGCAGCCTCAAACACCAGCGGCGGCACAAACAGCGCCAGAATAAGATTCGGCGTTAACGTGAACTGGGCGGGCTGCTGAAAGGTAATCAGCAGGCCAACGATCACCAGCGCGACCGTGTACGGCACGCGCAGCCGCCGCACCACCAGCGCGACCAGCGAAATCACCAGCAGCAGTTCAATAATCAGGGTTTCGGTGATAAGGAATTGGCCCACAGATGCACCTTCTGATTGTAGATCGCAGGAATGGACGAAGGACGAACGACGATAGATGAACAACGACACCTGGCAAACAGCACTCGTCCTCCGTCGTTCGTCCTCCGTCGTTCATCACTACCCGGTATTCTTGAGGCCCGCCGCAATACCGTTGATGCTCAGCAGGATCGCATCTTCGAGCGCGGCATGATCCGGTCCTTCCGGCGCGTCGCGCAGGCGGCGCAGCAAGTCAACCTGAATATAGCTGAGCGGATCGACGTATGGATTCCGGCGCTCGATCGAAAGTTGCAGCACCGGCGTGTTGTCGAGCAGCTGATCGAGTTGCGCTATCTCGCGCACCATGCGCGTCGTGCGCTCGTGTTCGGCCTTGATCTCGTCAAAAATATCGCGCGCGATCTCCTGATCTGGCACAAGTCGGGCATAATGCGCCGCGATTTGCAGGTCGGCCTTGCCGAGAATCATCTGCGCGTTGTCGATCACCGTGCGGAAGAACGGCCAATCGTTGTACATGGTTTGCAGCGTTTTCAGGCGCGAATGATGAACGTCGAGCGCTTCTTCATCCGAGGTGTCGCCACCGGCAACATCAAGCTCGGAGCTGGCGACGAACGTTTCGAGCGCGTAGCCAAGCCCGTACCAGCCCGGCAGCGTGTGGC
>DASTWM010000435.1:0-2074 GCA_035765855.1 Roseiflexaceae bacterium | reverse complement strand
GCGTGTGCTGGATGTAGGCGCGGATGTGCAGGGCTTCGCGCCGGGCGACCTGGTGTTTGCCCTGCACCCGCACCAGAGCGTCTTTGTCGCCCCTGCCAGTGTTGTGACGCGCCTGCCGCCCGATCTCGATCCGCTGCTTGGCGTGTTCACCGCCAACCTTGAGACGGCGCTCAACATCGTCCATGACACGCCCTTGAAACTCGGTGAGACGGCGCTGGTGTTCGGACAGGGCGTGGTCGGGCTGCTGGTCGCGCAGTTGCTGCGGCGGGCCGGCGCGGGGCGCGTGTTCGCGGTCGAGCCGTTCGCGCGGCGGCAAGCGCTGTCGCGGCAGCTTGGCGTGCATGCGGCGCTCACACCCGGCGCGGATCTTGCCTCGCAAGTTCGGTCGCTAAATGATGACCGCGCCGCCGATGTTGCGATCGAGGTCAGCGGCAACCCAGCAGCGCTTCAGGCCGCAATCGAATGCGTCATGGTCGAAGGCACGGTCGTTGCGGCCTCCTGGTACGGCACGAAGCCGGTGACGCTCGACCTGGGCGGCCATTTTCATCGCGGGCGGGTGCGGCTGCGCTCCTCGCAGGTCGGGCGGCTGAATCCCGAGCTTGGCCCGCGCTGGGATTACGCCCGCCGCATGGCGATGGTCACGGCGCTGCTGCCGGAGCTTCAACTGGCGGAATTGATCACTCATCGTTTTCCGTTCGCGCATGCCGCCGACGCCTACCGCCTTGTGGATGAACGACCGCAGGAGGTTGTGCAGGTGGCGCTAACTTATGAGCGGATGAGCACATGAACGGGTGAGCGGGTGACAAGATGGCAGAATGACAAGGTGACAAGGCGATTTACGTTTTAGAGCTTACGATTGGTTCTCGGTTCTCTCCTCTTTGTTCTTTGTTCTTCTTTGCTCTTTGTTCTTGAGGAAAATATGTACGAAGTTGGTGTTGTTGCGCAATTCGAGGCCGCCCACCGGCTCGTCGGCGACTTTGGCCTGGCGACCCGGCTGCATGGACATACGTACCGCCTGGAAGCAATTGTGCGCGGGACGCAATTGCATGAAAACGGCGTATTGTTTGACATAACAAAGTTGCAGGCGGCGTTGGATAGGTTGATCGGCAAACTGCATTACCAGAATCTCAATGATGTGCCAGAGCTTCATGGCGTCAACACCACGGTTGAGAGCATGGCGCATTTCTGCTGGGAGCAGCTCGCGCCGACGCTGCGCGGCCAGGGTTTGACGACGCTGCGCGTGCAGATATGGGAGAATGAGCGCGCATGGGCGGCGCGGCAAGACGAATTATAAGTGCTGAGTGTTGAGTTATTCTTGAACTATTCCTTTTGAACTCAACACTCATAATTCAACATTCAAAACTTCTCGCTATGCGCGTTGCATTTATTACAGTTGGAGATACGACCCGGCGCACCGGCGGCTATTTGTACCATGCCGAGGTGTTCCGGCGGCTGCGCGCTTTCGGCGCGGAAACCACTGAAATCAGCGCCAGCGCTGCCGACATTGCCGCGCAGCAGGCCGCGCAGTCCGCATTGGGCGCGACGTTTGATCCTCGCGACTTTGACGTTATTGTGGTGGATGCGCTGGCGCGGGTGGTCTGCGCGCCATGGCTTGCTCGCTGGCAGGCTGCGCGCCCGCTGGTCGCCATGGTGCATGAACTGCCGAGCGTTGCTGGATCAGCTGATATGGCAACCGAAGCAGGGCTGCTGCATGCCGACCTGCTCCTCGCTGTCAGCCAGCATGGACGCGCCATTTTGGAGGAGCGCGGCGCGCCAACTGAACGCATTCGCGTGGTGTCGCCGGGATGTGATCGGCTGATAACTGACGACCGACGACCAACAACCGACAAACAACGACCGACATTGGATAATCAACCGTCCATCGTCCATCGTCCATCGTCCGTCGTTCTGTGCGTCGCGCAATGGATTCCGCGCAAAGGCATCCTCGATCTGGTGCAGGCATGGGCCAGTCGCCTGCGTCCTGGCGCGGTGCTGGAGTTGGTGGGCGAGGCTGATGCCGACCCGGACTATGCCACCACTGTGCGCGCCGCCATCGCCGTTGCGCCGCCCACAG
>DASTWM010000434.1:0-8272 GCA_035765855.1 Roseiflexaceae bacterium | reverse complement strand
CGCCTGGCACATTGGCGGTGGTGCGCGTGGACAGCGACTATGGGCGACGCGGCGCGCCGGGCGCAAACGACCATGTCTTTTACACCGACGAAGCGGGTGTGGTCTCGACCTTTAACGGCAACGGCAACGGCTATGTCGCATGGAGCGGCGGCGCGAGCGCGCAGATCAGCGCGAATGCCACCACATGGAACGCTGAATTACGCATTAATGCCAGCGTGGTTGGCGGCATGAACCATGTGATTGGACTAGCCGCAGAGCAAGCCTGGGTGGCGTCGAACAGCGACCGCTATGCATGGCCGCAGCGCTCCGAACTGGCCAACCCAAGCACGTGGGCGACCACAGTGCTCGGCGATGTGTCACAGATCAGCGATGTTACGCCGCCAAGCACGCCGGTCGGCTCCGGCGATACGGCGATCACCGTGAACGGCAGCGGCTTTGCGGCGGGCGCAACCGTGCAGTTCAACGGCACGGCGCTGGCGACCACGGTGATCAGCGCGACGCAATTGCAGGCGACGATACCGGCGGCGAGCCTTGCCACCGCTGGCATGGTCAACATCACTGCTGTGAACCCTGGCCTTGAAGCCGCGCCATCGAATGCGCTGCCGTTTAGCGCCACCAACCCGCTGCCGCAGCTCACGCAGGCCGAGCTGAACGGCACCACGCTGACGCTGACTGGCAGCAGCTTTGCGGCGGGCGCAACCGTGCAGTTCAACGGCAACGATTACCCGGCAAGCGGCGAAGGCACGCAGATCAGCGCCACCGTGAGCGACGCCGATCTCGTCGGCAGCGATGGCGCGCCGGTGACAGTGTTCAACCCTGGCCCGGGCGGCGGCGTCTCGAATGTCGTGACACTTGGTGACGCGCCTGTGGCGAACAACAGAACATTATACCTACCGTTGATCAACAGCAGGTAAATGGCGCATGGCACTGCCGCGCTCGCAAGAATCCATGTCGATGCCAGAGACAATGCTTGTGAGCGCGGCAGTGCCAGCTAATGATACGCTGGCTAGTACGTGCAGGCTTTCTAAGTATCAACTATAAGTGCGCCGCCGCAGTTTCGGAAAGGACTGATTGAGCGTGGCGCTGCCGCCGTTGAGCGTGTAGGTTGTCCAGAACTTCTGATGGTCGCGGTCGTAGCAGATCGAGTCAAGCAGCAAGGACGCTGCGCGCACGATATCGGTTCGTTCGCACGCGGAGGAACCTACAACGCTGCCTGGGCATGGGTCGGGATCACGCCGAGCTGCTGCAGCATCCCCAGGTCATCGCGCACCGCCCGGTGCTCAACGATCTTCCCGCCCGCAAAGCGCAGGATATGGATCTGTTCCTGCACGACTGGCCGGCCTGTCGGCGGGATGCCCATGAATGTTCCCTGGTGTGTGCCGCGCAAGATCGTGCGTGCCGCGACCATGTCGTCTTCGGCAAGCAGTTCCTGTACCTCATAATGGATGTCGGGGAAGGCGGTGCGAAGGAATGTGACAAGCTGGCGCAGCCCGGCCGGGCCACGCGGCACACCGGCTGGAGCCTCATGGTTAAGGAAATCGGCACTAACCAGCTCATCGGCCAGCGCAAGCTCTCCCCGGCTGAACAGCCCGTCGAAGGCCCGTTGCACGCTGTGCTTGTTCTGTTCGGCTGACATTCGGCATCTCCTTTCGTGATGTCACGGCTGTGTCGCTAGTCTAGCGTACCGGATGCCAGCCCACATCGGGAGATTTCGTGATATGTACACCACGACGACTGGGAAATCTGGGGCGTTCGCGCCCGAGGTACCTAGGGAAAACAACTGAGGCGCAATGATTAAATCAGTCCGTGTTGCAGCGCGATGCGGGTCGCAGCCGTCCGCGAATGCACGTCCAGCTTGCTGAAGATCGCCCGCACATGGGCATCGACGGTTCGGGGGCTGATCACCAGCGTTTCAGCAATCTTCGCGTAGGTCAATCCATGCGAGAGCAGGCGGAGGACTTCGATCTCGCGCGGTGTGAGGTCGTAACGAGGGATTGCAGGCTGTGCGGTCTGGGGTGAGAGCAGGTCGGCGGTGGAGGACGCCGCGAGCGTCGGGTCGGCCTCACGCACGTGGAGTGCCTCTACGATGGTCATCACCTGGTCCAGGGACAGACGCTGGCCCTCGGCCCATGCCTGCGCAAACGCTGCCTCGTTCAGGCGGGCGTGCAGCGCGGCAAGGGTTCGGTCATGCGCCGCGCGCTCGTGTGTTGACAGCGGCATGCCAATGTCAGCGCGTACCACATCAGCGGCAGCGGCGAGCTGGACAGCCGGAAGGAGATGGCCCAAAGCGACGCTGAGCGCCGTCACACCTTCCAGGATCGGCGCAATGCCCTCCTGATCGCCGGTTTGCTGACGCAACGCCAGGCTTTCCTGATACAGCCGGCGCGCGCGCGCATATGCACCTTGGCGAACGGCCACGCCTGCGAGCAGGGCCAGCACATGTGCCACGCCACCCTGGTCGCCGATCTGTCGCCGCACGGCTATGCTTTCTTCCCACAGCGCAGTTGCACGCTGCTCGTCGCCGCGGGCTTGCCAGATCAGGCCGATATTCGCCAGGGTCGCGGCGATACCGCGCTGATCGCCCACCTGCTGATACAGCGCGCGACCCTCGGTACACAGTGTCATCGCGCGCTCCAGGTCACCGCTCTGGAGGACACTCAGCGCCAGGCTGGTGAGTGTTCGTGCAAGCAGTGACGTATCCGTCCCCCCACGCAGCAGCGGAAGGCTTTGCGCAAAGTACGCCACCGCCTGGGCATGGTCGCCCAGGTATTGCGCCGCAACGCCCAGCGCGCTGAATGCCTGCGCCATGCCAGTGCGATCGCCCACGTGCTGCCACAGGGCCAAACTTTCCCGCAGCAGTTGCTGCGCTCGCACCGCGTCGGGACGCGCCAGGATACCAGCGATCCAGAGGAGCTGTGCTCGTAATGACGTTTGGTCTGGCAGCGCAGCCAGTATTTGTCCCACCCAGCGGCGGCCTTCGTAGCGATGGCCGCGCATGAGCCAGAACTGCCAGATACCGGCTGCGATCTGGGCAGCACCCACCGCATCGCGCTGCGTGAGCGACCACCCAAGCGCCGCGCGCATATTGTCATGCTCGATCGCCAGGCGGTCGAGCCAGCGGCCTTGATCCTGTGTGGATAATCCTTCTGCCGCTTGCGCAGCCAGGTGGGCGTACCAGTCCCGGTGCCGTTGATATATCTCACGCAGGGTGCCGGTCTCAGCAAGCCGAGCCTGGGCATAGTGACGAAGTGGCTCAAGCAAGCGGTAGCGCGTCTCGCGCTGTCGATCATGGACGGTCACGAGTGACTGCTCGACCAGTCGCGCCAAACTGTCAAGCACGTCGACCTCGGTGCCATCTGCTCCATCACAGACGACTTCAGCAGCCTGGAGTGAGAAGCTGCCGGCAAAGCAGGCGAGCTGGCGAAAAACAGCGCGCTCCGCGTCTGAGAGCAGATCGTAGCTCCAATCCAGGGTTGCGCGTAACGTCTGCTGGCGTGGATGCGCGGTGCGGCTGCCATGTGTCAGGAGTCGACAGGCGTCATCCAACCGCGCAGCGAGTTCTTCGAGCGACAGCGCCTGGAGCCGCGCGGCGGCCAGTTCGAGTGCCAATGGCAATCCCTCCACCTGTTGGCAGATACGGACGACGCCTGGCGCATGCGCTGCCGTGAGACGAAATGCGGGAAGCACCGCGGTTGCACGCATGACAAAGAGCTGTACGGCCTCATAGGTCAGGAGTTCTTCGATCGACGTGGAGATCGCTTGCTCAGGGACGCGCAGCGGTGGCACGCGCCAGATCACTTCACCGGGAATCGCGAGCGGTTCGCGGCTGGTCGTCAGGATATGGAGATCCGGGCAGCTTCCGAGCAGGGTCTCACTCAGGTGCGCGCAGGCGGTCAGCAGATGTTCGCAGTTGTCCAGAACGAGCAGGAGATGCTGAGGTCGGAGGGTGGATACAACCGCGTCAAGGAGCGCCGCGCTGCTGTGATCGGCAACACCACATCGGGCGGCAACGACGTGTGGGACGAGGGATGCGTCATCGAGTGCACTCAGATCGACCCACTGCACGCCGTGCCGGAAGGTGGCATGCAGCTGGGTGGCGACCTGTGCAGCCAGGCGTGTCTTCCCGCTACCGCCCACGCCCGTGAGCGTGAACAGACGTGCCGTGGCAAGTAGAGACACAATTTCGGCGATCTCGCCGGCCCGCCCAATGAAGGCACCGAGGATAGGCGGGAGATCGGCGACACCGCGCTCCTCATTGATTGCCATAGCGCAGCTCGTGCTGATGGATCATCATGTTCACCCCACACTATTGTAACGCATGTCGTCGTGATGGCAATGCGCGCAAACAATGAAAACGTGTCATGAAGAGCGGAGCAGCTACAGAGGCTTTCCGCCCAGGCGTTTATCGCGTGACGACATGCAGTATCGTCCGAGTGGCTGGCATACAAGTTCAGCGGCAGCACGCACCGCGGATGAAAACCGCCAACGCAATCACTCATCGCTCATGGGTAATAGCACAGTATCGGACACGAGACCGGCGCTGATTCCATTTAGGGGAACGGGCGGTCGCCACAGCGGTAATCAGCATTCTGGCGGATCGCCGCGCCCGACTGGAGGTCTGGCTGGAAGGACCGCCCCAAAGCAACAACCACATCCCATCACGCGTGTCGCCATGTATGGTAGAATCAGCGTCTCGCAGAGGTCCTGTCACATACGACCACTGTACGAGGCAGCAAGATCGTCACACCTGAGCTAAAGGAATACGCGTGCAGGTAGCAAGCCGGAAATACGGCGCGTTGTCGCTCCTCAACCAGATCGATTATCGGCGGCTCCTGGCTGGCACCATTATCTGGTGGCACTGTTTTTACATGGAATCGGTCGTGCTTGGCTGGTTAGTGTTTGACCTCAGCAATTCAGCACGCATGGTTGCGCTGGTGAGTTTTTGCCGCACGCTCCCACTCCTCGTAATCAGCCTGTTTTCTGGCCCGATTATTGATTATGTTGGTCGCCGCCGCGTGGTGATTGCGGCACAAAGCGCCAACCTCACCGCCTATCTGGCAATCGTGTTGCTCCTGTGGAGTGGCAGGGCGGCACCGTGGAACATTGCGATTGCCGTGATCTGTCTCGGCATCGCATGGGCGTTCGATTGGCCGACCCGCCGCTCGCTGGTTCCCGACATGCTGGGCAAGGAACGCATGTTTGATGGATTGTTGCTGGAAAGTTTTTTAGCTGGCGTGGCGCGTATCATTGCGCCTGCCATGGCTGGTGCCTTGATTGCCCGCTACGGTGCGGTTGGTTGCTACATCGCGATGGCGATCTTGTCGCTCAGCGCACTCACAATTCTCATACCACTCCTCCGTGGATCAGGGCCGCGTAACGCCAAACCACCCAGAATGGCCGCCTTACCAGTGCTGAGAGAAGGCCTGCGCTATGTCCGCGCGAACCAGACGATTCTGGCGGTTGTGTTGATCACCTTGATCATGAACATGTGGATTTTTCCGTACGGTTCATTACTCCCCGTGTTTGCACGCGATGTACTGGACACTGGTCCGGCAGGACTTGGCTTTTTGAGCACTGGCACCGGGGTGGGATCGTTTCTCGGGTTAGTCGTGCTCCATTTTTTACGTCAGCGATTCAATGTTGGAACGCTCTTTGTGGTTGGGACGGGCTGGATGTGTGTGGCACTGGCGGTATTTGCGCTATCTCATGTGTATGCACTGTCCTGGGCGATGCTGCTGTGTGCGGGGATGGGGATGGCCTGCTTCGGGACATTGCAAAGCACCATTGTCCTCCTTGCCACCAGCGACGCCATGCGCAGCCGTGTCATGGGCATCGTTGTATTGGCAATCGGCGGCGATCCCCTGGGACAGTTGCAAATTGGCATGCTGGCCGAGCGCTTCGGCGTACAAACAACGTTGGCCGGGCAAGCCAGCGCTGCGCTCCTGGTGCTCGTAGTCATCGTGCTGGTAGCGCCAGGTGTATTGCGACCGCCTGTGGCTAGCGATTGATCTGCGTCACGCCTGCCGCGATTGCGTTTGTGGCGCGGAAGCACCGGTCGATGTTGGCGCGCGTTAGCCGCCGCGCGCTCGACTCAAACACGCGGCCAGCCTGTACAGGGTGCGCTCCTGGTTGCCATACTGAATCGCCGCATGCGCCCACGCGAAGAGCGTGGTCAGTCGCTCAACGGCGGCGAGCGCTTCAGCAGAGCCAGGCGCTGGAACTGGCCCTTCAGGCTCGTCGTCAAAGATGGCAACCGGCACAGGCTCGCTCGCAAGCATGCGCTCAATCACTTGCTCCGGTGTCTCGTAGCCCCATCGCGCGCTCCTGAAGGGAGCGATACGCCTCTTCTAAACGCTGAATAGTGCGGGTTGCCACAGCGCCCTCCTGTACCAGACGGTCGCGCACGACGGCCTGATCAAGCCGCCGGAACTGGTCAGCGCATGGACGCGTGTGCCGATCTCACGAACAGCGGCCTCTGGGAGATGCGGCGTGTGGGGGTTTTGGTGGTGTACGCGCCGCGCGCACCCATCTTCGCCGACGACGACCTGGCCCTGGTGCAACTCCTGGCGAATCAGATCGGGGGGTTCTCGAAAGTCGTCGGCTGAGCGAGGCGGCACGATTCGTTGCGGAGGGTCGCTGCGCCGTCCCTCGCTGTTCCATGCCTGGCTACTGGATTGTTCATTGTTGTGATGCTGGTCTTGGGCGCAGAAGTCCTGAACACCCCATGTGGCCGCTACTGGGAAGCAGGTAGCGATTGGGGCGGGCCGCTACCTTGTCGGACGATTGCTGACGTCCCGTTGTCCATCTGATGGATGCTCCTCAGCCAATATGAATCGCGGGACGATGCTCCTGGTCAGGTTCGGCTTGCCGCAGCACTTCGTGGGTCACTGGCGCTATATCTCCCTCCCCAAACAGTATGAACCGCAACAGGTATTTCATCGGGTTCCCTTCGGTCCAGCCAAAGTACGCATGGGGAATTTTCCCGGTCTCGTCACGCAAACACAGCAGGCAGGCGGCAATCGCATTGGGAACAGCCGCGCTTTCCGTGCGCAGGATGCGGTACGGGCCGACCTCCACCCCACGAATCACGAGCGTATCCTCGAAATTTGAGGCGTCACCGACCGTCACCTCTAAGAACAGCACCGGATCATTGCGCGGGATGTGATTGGTCTGGCGCACTTCGTGTTCCTTGAGCAGGTATTCCATCTCATCCCCCGCCTGGCGGCGGTTGGCAATCAAGCGGAGTGGCCCGCGCCGGGCGTCGGCAAGAAATCGTTGGGCGGTGACATCAAACTCGACCCGCTTGGCGCGCAGTTCGGTGGAGCGCCAGACCCGCGACAGCAGCGACACGAGCACGATCGTGCCAATGAAGAAGGATGCGATTTTGAGACCTTCGGGGCGTTCGACGATATTGGTCACGGTGGTGTACATGAAAATGAGGGTAATGCTGGAAAGCATTATTGCTGAACGGCGGTGCCGCTGCTGCCAGGCCGACAAGGTCACGGCAAAAGCCGCCGAACTCATCAGGACGAGCACCCCGGTGGCATACGCCCCACCCTGGGCATCCACACTGGCTTGAAACAGGATGGTAACGCCGAACGCAATCACCGTGTAGACCAGCACGAGCGGGCGGGTGGCCCGCGCCCAATTGGGGGCCATGCCATAGCGCGGCAGATAGCGCGGCACAATATTCAGGAGGCCCGCCATGGCCGACGCGCCCGCAAACCACAGAATCGCAATGGTGCTCAGGTCGTACAACGTGCCAAACACCTCGCCGAGCTGGAGGTGCGCCAGATACGCCAGTGCCCGGCCATTCGCGGCACCACCGGGCGCAAACTCCTGATGGGGAATCAGCACTGTGGTGACGATGCTGCTGCACAACAAATACACGCTCATAATCAAGGCCGCACTGACGAGCAGCCTGCGGGTATTGCGGATGCGCCCGGTGGGCTGCGCTTCGGTATCCGTTGGGTCACCCCGCACCAGGGTCATCACTGCCACTCCGGTCTCAAACCCTGACAAACCGAGTGCCAACCTGGGAAAGAGCAGCAGAGAAATACCCAGCATGGCTAGCGGGCTGCGATACTGCGCGGCCAGCGCGCCCGTCCAATCTGGAATGACGTGCGGGTGGGTGACGACGAGGTACAAGCTGTCGCTGATGATGATGAGATTCAGCAACAGGTAGATTCCCACCAGCATGACCGCCAGACCAATCGCCTCCCGGAAGCCTTTCAGAAACACCGCGCTCAGCAACAGGACGAGCGCCAGAGTC
>DASTWM010000433.1:0-9365 GCA_035765855.1 Roseiflexaceae bacterium | reverse complement strand
TGAATCTCAGCGTTCGCAAAATTAATCGGGTAAACCTTCGAGAAGAACCAGCCATCTGGCGGGTAGCCATAGCTCTTGTCTTCATCGCCACCAATACGACTGAACACGACATCCGCGGTGCCATTATCGTCAGCAGGCACGGCATCCTGCGTATCGCCACGCCCGCCGAGCATGTACAGGTATGCGACACTGTTTGAACCGCTGCCCGCCTGCACCAGCACCATGGAGTGAAACGTGCGCTTTACCGGCAGCACATCGCTCTTATAGAAATTATTCGTACCAAACGAAGGCAATGTCAGATCATCCTGAACGTAGCTTGTGAGCATGTTCGTGTCAGGCTCATTGCCGCTCTGGGCGGGAATACCGCCGGTCGAATAAATATTGCCGTGATACAGAACCGCCTGATGTCCAATACGCGCTTCGGGCATGGTACCCGACCAGTCACTCCAGATCAGCGAGCCATCTGCCTCAATAAAAGCCTGGTACACGCGACTGGTATACATCGCGGGATTATTGATCCCGGTATTTGGCGCAACCTGACCACCAAGCAAGTAGATCGTGTCAGTATCAGCAGTACCCCCGTCTGGTTTGAGATCGAAGTGTCCTGCTACTGCTGCCGAATCCCACAAACCTGCATCATTGCGCACAGTGCCAGAAAACTCACGCTCGATTGGAATGTTAGGCAGCACATCCCAACCCTCCTGGCTCGGGTTGCTCGGCTTGTACAGCCCGCCATTGCCGGTGTTCACTTGCGCGTAAAATACGGAACGAGAACCTGAGGATATCGTTTTCGCCTGGCCGCCCGTGCCCTGGATATACCGTTGCACGCCACCGAGCAGATAAATGTAAGTCTTCCCACCAACCGTGTATGTTACTGCTGATGCTGAAGAAAGACCAAGCTGATTTTGGGTTTGATCACCAACTTTGCCTTCGGCGTCGGGTATCTGAGCATTGCCTAATTCACGCCAGCCAGTAATCGTGCCGTTGGAGTCTACCGTCGCGACGCGCACCGCGAAACTTGAAAAGCTTAATTGGCCCTGGCTTGCGTTACCGCCAATGACATAAATAAAGCCGCCGTTGCCGCCAGTGCTGTATGATGTTACCGCCGCCGAGTCAATCGGCGCAGTTGGTCCGGCTACTTGCGGTTGCGACGACCCAACCACCGCTGGCAACGCCTGTTCGGAGCGCCACCCATCCTGAATCAACCCGTTTGTTACAGATACCTGGGCAGAGTACACATCGGCAATGGTCTCTGAGCTATTGGCAATCGATGCCTGGCCGCCAACCACAAAAATACGTGTGCCAAGTGATGTCGTCCCCATGCGGTACAAGGCGCGCGGTAAATTGGTGGTGAAATTCGTCCAGTTTTTAAGAATACCGATTGCGCCGAGTTGCACTGCACCGGGCTGGTCGGCGAGCTTCGGCGATTGCTGTTGCGTGCCTTGCAGCAAGCCGAGCGATGTACGCTGGAATGAGCCCCGCGTGAAATCGTTTACAGAATTATCGATAGGCTGAGTGATAGTTACATCGGCAAATGCATGCCGGGCAGGAATACTGCTCAACAAAAGGAGACACACGCCAAACAGCAGCAGCCATCGGCGCTGGCGCTGAGCTTTGAGTGAAACCATAGCTACCTCTTCGGACTCTAGTGGTTTGCATGTGTGAAACACCGGGCAAACGTGCGAATTGCATGCATGTACGCAGACACTACGGAACAGCCGGGCCGGAGCAACGACAGGAACTATCGTTTACTCACAGCCCGGCTGTTCGTCATGGGACAAGCCGGTATGTTCGATTAGGGAGCGGCACACACACCCTTGGCCGGGTCAAGGTCAAGATACATTCGGTCAATCACAAGCTCGTTACCCAGCACGCTCTTGTACGAGACCGAGAATGCCATCGTCTTCTGATACGTCTTCAAAGACTGATTGAGGAACGTATCGTACACGCGGGTCACGCCATCATCGCCCTTGTAGTAAATCCATGCTTTAGCAATGTAATTACCTGGGGCAAGACCCTTGCCTTGTGGCATCGACCACGTCAAGTGATCATTGCCACCAATCGTTTCGTGCCGAATTGGCTGGCGAGCAACATCGCTCGGCAGTATGTTCATGTTCTGGTCGTACAGTTCGACATAGCCAACAACTGTCGGGTCACCCGCATTGGGCAGCGGATTGGGCCAGTTTGACGACTTGATAGCGTCGATGTACCCTGAGCCAGAAGCACCTGCCTCCTGGCATGGACCAGTCACTTCACCCTTGATCTGGAACAGAATGCTCTTAACACCATCCGGATCAGTTACTGGATAGAAATTGCTCGGCGACGATGCCACCTGCGGCAAACCAGCCGGATCGAACTTCGACAAGCCAACAGTATACAACACAACGTTGGAGTTCGACTTCTTGATCTTATTCGCCTGGTCGATCATGGCGTCGATTGGGCGCAATTTACCACTGGAAGTTGTACCGGTCTGGCACCGCGCTGTCACCCAGCGAGCACTTGTTGGACTCACATCCGAACAAATGTCGTCTGCGTTGTTGATACTGCCATCCAGGAAGTAATTTGCCATGCCATCAGTGAGATAGATGATCACTGGCTTATACTTGCGGCCGTCGGGTGCCGTGCTAGGAGCCATGCCAAGTGACTTGGCTGCTTCCTGCAAACCATCCGCGCCCGGCGTACCACCTTCAGTGCGGTATGGGTCATTGTTGTAGGTGCCGGCGTTCTTCACCGCATCCTTCAGCGTGCCACGATCGGTTGACCAGCTTGATGGATATGACTTAGCCGAACCGCTTACGCCACCGCTAAAGACCACCACTCGCATCGTATCTGCTGTATCCATCGCATCGATCAACGAGTAAATGGCATCCTTGGCTTTGTAGACACGCCGCTCCTGATATTTGCGCCACACGCCACCGGTGCCACCAGCCTGGCATGATCGATCGCTTGGGTAGGCGGCGACATAAGCCGGAACATCTTTAACGTCCCAGTCGTTACAGCGAACATCTTTACCGCCGGTCGAGTCCTGGAGCAGTTTAACAGTGCTACCCGTCGTGCCCAAACCGTAGTAATCCAGCGACATCGAACCGCTGACGTCCAGCACAATTTGATACGCGATTGGCTGCTGCGTTGTCTTGGTCAGGAAGCGCGGGTTCAGCGACACCGGGCCACGCACGCGAATCAGCGGCGTCGATGTATCTGGGGGCGTCACATTGGTCTGCAAACAGGCTGTTTCATTCGCATTGCCAAGGTACACCAGGTCGAGATACGCATTGGCACCGCCCTGCTTCGAAATACCATTGATGTAGAACGCGCCGAGCCGCTGCAAATGGAACGCGGCATTGTTGCCATTACCGGCATAATTATCAATGATCGGCAGGATGACTACCGTGCGGCTATCGATCAGCGTCTGCAACGCACCCTTGACATCTGTGCTCCAACTCAAGCCGGAATTGCCATGGATCCAGTCACCAATCGACAACACATGCGGTGCCAGCGGATAGTTGGCAGGTGCTGTCGTCTTGGAGTCCGCCCACGCTGCCTCATTGAAACCCGCATCCAGCGTACCATCGCCCGTCAGCGCATCTGCCAATGCACCTGCATTGCCTGAGCCAGGGTCGCCCGTCCAGTTAAGGAAGCTGAAGTTACCGGGCGCGCCGCCGTTATCTTTCAGATAGATGCGCCGCCAGGTCATGTTCTTGTAATTGTTGTCGCTGTAGTTATTGCCCCATGGAATAGTCGAGTCGGTCGGCTTGGAGAAACCATTGGCATCGAAGTCACCGCTCTGCACGGCAATGGGGAACACACCATTGACTGGCAAACAGCGAGCCGACCATGCAGTTGCGCCGACCGGCAGAGTTGGCCGCCCAACAACACGCGCAAAGTACGTATTGACTGTACCCTTGACATCGACCTGAAGATAGGAGACGCCCTGCGGAATGGCGCCACATTGGCCGACATTACATGTTGCAAGCGGATTGCCTGCCGGATCCATGTAGAGCGTGCGCACAATGCGCGCGTCTGGATCGTTCTGCCCGCTCGTCGGATCCGCAACCTTGATTCCATTCGATCCAAGCGACTGCTTGATCGCATCGGCAACCTTCTGATCTGTTTGAGCGCCGCTGATCAGCGCGTTCATACCAGACAGTGCCGCAGCATTCGCCGAGCGCACCACACTACGCTGCTCGGCGTAGGTGTTGCCAACATCAACCGACAGGCCAACGAGCCCAAACAGTACCACGATCATGAGCGCGATCAATGGAATACTCTGCCCGGGTTGCTTGTCTCTCAGACGGACCTTCATGTCTTCCTCCTAGTGTGTGAGTGAAATGTCGTGCTAAAACGTACCTGGACACCGAACAAACCTTCAAACGCTCCGCCTTCGCTGTCAGCTTGCTCGGCGCGATGTTATTTGATGGAAAACGTCACTGATGCCGATGCGGTCATGCCGCTTTGCGTCGTTGCAAGTGCATCCAACCGATAGTTGCCTTTTGCCAACCCATTCCACGCCGAAGTACCTATACTTGAGCAACTTCCATTTCCATACAAACAATACGGTGAAGTTGCGTCAGTACTTGTGCTGATTAAAGTGCTATTTCCATTGCCGATGTAATACAGATTGAAGGTAACATTTTTCACGCTTGAGCCTGTATTATTGGTCGTGATAGTAGCCTGGCCTACCATGGCGCTGCGACTGGTGATAACTGCGCCATTGGATGGCGAACTGATTGCCACCTTGAAATCATTCGCACTGGGCTGTGTCGGCGTGGGCTGCGTATCCGGGATAGGTGTCGGCGCAGTTCCTGATCCCTGGGAATAGCTGTCGCGGATTGGCAACACATACGACGATGTAATCTTGACCGTGTCGGTAAACACCGGCGACAGCGGGAAAATGAGCTTGTGATCGTTGCTGACGGTGATATAGATGTAACATTCACTCGGCCCAGCCGTCGCTGCATTCGTACACGCTGTGTAGTTGGGCGCAGTACCATTATTCAACGGATTGCCGTCATAATCAGGCGAGTCAGACAGCATCTGAACTGCGATATGCGAAGCAATCACACCCGACTGATTCTCATCGTCAATGCCATCGCCGTTCAGATCGAGCAGATTCACGAAGCCCATGCGGTTCCCCGTGCCGGATTCGGTACGAACTTTGTCACGGATCGTGTCAATGTCGAGCACGCGCCGCCCTGAACCATCAAAGACGAGCCAGCGGCTGCCGTAGGTCGCTCCTTCCTGGGCTGCGTTGCGCAAGCCCTGCACCGCGAAAAAGATCATGCCAAGGTCGATTGCCGCACACAGCATAAAAAAGATCAGCGTGGCCGAAAGCGCGAACTCAACAATCGCCTGCCCGCGACGACGTGTGCGTTTCATCATTGCATGCCTCGGATTGCACAAGTGTCTTCGAATATTCATCTACTCTCTCCACACCAACTACTGCTGACAAGCGATCAGATTGGGCGCATAATTCGTGTTTGGGTTCAAGCCAAGCGACTCGATCGAGCGGCGGGAAACCGCGCGAACCTGCATGGTGCCGCGCGTCCCCAATGTGACGAAGCGCCACAGCGGCGTCAGCGGCTGAATGTTATAGGTGATTTTCACCTCAACCGGCGCGCCGAGTTCTCGGCCTGTTGGGCCATCGGTATCTGTCGGATAATCAATTTGGATACGATTATCAAGCTGGCCGTCGTTCGCCGTGAGATTTGGGAACAGCGTCGCCTGCCCCTGAATCGTCTCCAGGATGTTACGGACACATGTCTCGTTACTGACAAGTTTCGGATCGACTTTCGTCTCATACGGCGGAATTTGCGATGCCTTTTCTGCGCCATTACGCGCCGCCTGGTAAATCGTGGCGTAGCCGTAGATGTAGTAGCCAAAGTCAACGATGCCGAACAACACCAGCACCAATACCGGAAGCACAAAAGCCATCTCAACAACAGATTGTCCGCTAGAACGACGCCGCATATAGTAGCCTCCAAAGCTTTTCTTGCTTGTACTTTGAATTATAAGTTGCCCCATGATCAGCAACAATAGTCCGTTGGTACTGAAAGAGAAATTCATGACATTTTGATGACAATCCGCCGCCACATCTCTTTAGTATAACGCATGCAAACCAACGCTTGACAAGCCTTCGCCACACGACTATAGTGAAGCCTATGACTGAAAAACTTGTAATCGTCGAGTCGCCTGCCAAGGCGAAAACAATTCAAAAATATCTTGGACGGGGCTTCCGCGTTGAGGCTTCCATGGGGCATGTCCGCGATCTGCCGAAGAGCGGGCTGGGCGTGGACGTGGACGGCGACTTTGCGCCTGTGTATGAGGTCGCAAAGGGCAAAGAGCGGGTTATCGCTGGCCTCAGGAAGTCGATTCAACA
Source organism: Roseiflexaceae bacterium (assembly GCA_035765855.1). Lineage (GTDB taxonomy): Bacteria > Chloroflexota > Chloroflexia > Chloroflexales > Roseiflexaceae > DASTWM01. The sequence goes on along the minus strand of DASTWM010000433.1, from coordinate 2,989 downwards.
AGCGGATGAAATATATCTTGCAACTGACCCTGACCGCGAGGGCGAGGCGATTGCATGGCATATCTCGAAAGCGGTCAATATTCCGCGTTCCAAGCGGCTATACCGGGTGACGTTTACCGAGATTACGCGCAACGCCGTGCAACAGGCGATCGCGAATCCACGCCAGATCGACACCAAACTGGTCGATGCGCAGCAGGCCCGCCGTGTGCTTGATCGCCTGGTCGGCTATAAATTGTCGCCGCTCTTGTGGGATAAAGTGCGGCGCGGTCTGTCGGCAGGGCGCGTGCAATCGGTGGCCGTGCGGCTGCTGGTCGAGCGCGAGCGCGAAATCGAAGCGTTTGTGCCGCAGGAATACTGGACAATCGAGGCCGACCTGCAGAAGCAGACCGGCGCGGCGCAGAAGAACGATGGCGTGTTTCGCGCGGTCCTGATCGAGCGCGGCGGCAAGAAGCTGGATAAGTTTGCGATTGGCGACAAAGATGCCGCGCAAACGATTGTCGACGATCTGGATGGCGCGTCGTATGTCGTGCAGAAAGTTGTGCGTAAGGACAAACGCCGCACCGCCGCACCGCCATTCACCACCAGCACGTTGCAGCAGGAAGCCGCCCGCAAGCTTGGCTTTTCCGCCAAGCGCACCATGATCGTCGCGCAGCAGTTGTACGAAGGCGTGGAGGTCGGCGACGAAGGCACGGTCGGCTTGATCACCTACATGCGAACTGACAGCTTCAACGTGTCGCGCGACGCGCAACAGGAGGCACGCGAGCAGATCGAGAAGCTGTACGGCAAAGATTACCTGCCAGACAAGCCGCCGGTGTACAAGACCAAAGCGAAGGGCGCGCAGGAGGCTCACGAGGCGATTCGGCCTACGTCGAGCATGCGCGTGCCCGCCGCCATGCGCAACTTCCTGACCAACGAGCAGTTCAGGCTGTACGACCTGATCTGGAAGCGCTTCATCGCCAGCCAGATGGCCGCCGCCGTGTTCGACAGCACGACGGTTGACATCGCGGCATGGACGACTGCTACGCAAGGCCGCGCGCAGACAGAGCCGCCATACATGTTCCGTACCACCGGCTCAGTGCTGAAGTTTCCCGGCTTCCTGGCGGTCTACAACGTCACGCTCGATGAGGGCGAGGAGGACGAGGACAGCGAGCGCCAGCTGCCGCCACTAAACGAGCGCGACCCGCTGAACCTCGTTACGCTGCTGCCGTTGCAGCACTTCACCGAGCCGCCGCCGCGCTTCACCGAGGCCAGCCTGGTGAAGGAGCTTGAGCGGCTGGGCATTGGCCGCCCGTCGACCTACGCGCCGACACTGGCGACGATCGTTGATCGTGAGTATGTCGAGACACAGAACAAGAAGCTGATTCCCACAACGCTTGGGCGTGTCGTCACGGATCTGCTGGTCGAGCATTTTCCAAGCATTGTGGATTACAGCTTTACCTCCGAGATGGAGCAGCAGCTCGACGACATTGCCGAGGGCGAGAAGCAGTGGGTGCCGGTGCTCCGCGCATTCTACACGCCGTTCGAGCGCAAGCTGGCCGACGCGCAGGAAACCATGCGCAATGTCAAGCGCGAAGAGGTGCTGACGGAGTTGGCATGCCCGAAATGTCATGAAGGGCAGCTTGCGATCAAGTTCGGGCGCAATGGCGAATTTCTGGCGTGTAATCGCTACCCTGATTGCGATTTCACCAGCAACTTCCACCGCGATGAAGACGGCCACATCGTGCTTGACGCGGCAAGTTCGCCCGAAACCAGCGATGTGATGTGCAACGTCTGCGGCAAGCCCATGGTGATCAAAAAGAGCCGCTTTGGGCCGTTTCTGGGGTGCAGCGGCTACCCGGAATGCAGCAACACGCGCCGGATTGGCCGCGATGGCAAGCCCGTGCCGCTGCCCGAGCCGACCGGCGTGCAATGTCCGAAGTGTAATCAGGGCCAGTTGCTCCAGCGCCGAGGAAAGTTCGGGCGGCCATTCTACGGCTGCGAGCGTTACCCGAAGTGCGATTTCATCGTGAATGATCTCGCGCTGGCAACGCCGGAAACCGTCAAGGAGCAAGCGGCGGCGGCGCTGGCGAACGGCGACAACGCCGCGAAAGCGCCTGCGAAGAGCACAGCGAGTGGCAGGGCGTCAACGCGAAGCACGGCAGCCAGCGGCAAAGCGCCCACGGCGCGCGCGAGTACCACGAAAAGCGCCAAAGGCACCAAGAGCAGCACAACACGTGCAAGCACCGCCAAAAAGAGCAGCGCGCCGCGTGCGCAGACTTCTGTACGCAAAAAGGCGTCATAGCCCAACAGGTAGGCGAACAGAGTCACATGGCCCTCTTCTTGCCATCATGGCGAGGAGAGGGCTTTTTGGATCAACACCATGATCGAACGTTCATTACGCCGCAAACTCACATTTCACGCGCACAACCGCACGCTCGTGCTGGTCAAACGTCCCAATGAAAAGCTTGAGCACCGCCTGATGATGGCGCTGCTGTGGGCGCTGTACTTGCCGCAGTACCCTGGCGTGCGGGTAGAAGTTGCAATCGGCACGCGCTACAAACCTGATCTTGTCGCGCTCAACGCCGAGGGTCAGCCGATCTTCTGGGCCGAGGCGGGCGAAGTCGGACTGGATAAGCTGCGCATCCTGTGCGGTCGTTACTGCGCGACGCATCTTGTATTCGCAAAATGGGCGATGAACACCATGCCCTTCGCGCGGCTGATCGAGCAGGCTTTGCGCGACACGCGCCGCAGCGCGCCAGTGGAATTGATCTGCTTCGATGATCATGCCGGGCGCTTTGTAGACGACACCGGCCACATCCATATCACCTTTGCCGACATCGAACGAACAACATGGGCGTAGCGTCATGGATGAGTGTAGTATAATAAAACTGCAACGTAACTACAGCGATGTTTGGAAGCAGGTACTTCAGGTGGCACTGTCAGCCGGAAGGTTGGCAGCGCCGCTGTTTTGCGCAACTTCGCGCTTCTTGGAGAGCGTATTTGTGAATGG
>DASTWM010000432.1:0-14095 GCA_035765855.1 Roseiflexaceae bacterium | reverse complement strand
GTATTGAAACACCGGCTGATTGTTCAGCATGATCCGCGTGCGGCCCTGCGCGTCGGTGCCAAGCCCGATTTTGCGCATGCCAAAGTAACTTTGGACTGTATCGCCTGGCGTTTGTTGCTGCGAAAGCGTGATCCTGAGGTCGTAGAGGAATGGCGTTTCGGGCGACCACAAACGCGCATCAGGAATCGACAGCGTCAGCCACTCGCCCGCGCTCCCGCTGACGGACGCGACCGTCTGCCCATCCGCTGCTGCGACGGCCTGCACCTCCACGGCATTCTGCGCGGAGGCTTGCACCTGCAATCGGAGCGTGCCTGCGTCGATGTCTGGCTCCATGCGCACCTGCGTGATGTACACCTGCGGCACCGGCTCCAGCCACACGGTCTGCCAGATGCCGGTGATTGGCGTGTACCAGATGCGCTCGGGTACGCGGCGCTGCTTGCCAAGCGGCTGTGTGCCAGCATCGGTCGGGTCCCACACGCGGACGACAAGCTCCTGATTTTCGACGTCGGCCAGCGCATCGGTGATGTCAAAGCTGAAAGAATCGTAGCCGCCACGATGGCTGCCGAGTTCCCTGCCGTTGACCCAGACGGTTGTTTCCCAATCGACCGCGCCAAAATGCAGCAGCACGCGCTGGCCCTGCCAATCGGGCGGAATCGTGAAGTTGCGCCGGTACCAGAGCGCATTGTCGTCTGCCGCGCGCATGACACCCGACAAGGCCGACTCCAGCGGGAATGGTACGAGGATGGTGCCGTCAAACGCGCTGGGACGCGGCGCGTCCTGTGGTTGCAGCACGTACTCCCACAAACCGTTGAGATTCTGCCATGCATCGCGCGCCAACTGCGGGCGCGGATAGTCCGGGTGCGGTTGCGACGGATCGACCTTGTCGGTCCATGGTGTGGTCAGCGGGCCGGATTGCGGCGACCATGCCGCAGCGTCTCGATTGGATGTCATTGGTTTATTGTCCCTCCATACTCAAAACTCAAAATTCATAACTTTGAACTGCTTGTCCACCCCTGCGGGTCGGCGGCCCACGACTCGACGAGTTGGCGCTGTTCGGGCGTGAGCATGCCGCGCTCGGTTGCGACTTCCAGCATGTCGTGGATACGCGCGAGGGCATGGAGTTCAACCCCGGCCTCGCGAAAGCGCGCGGCGGTAGCTTCCCAACCCCATGTAAAGATGCACACGCAGCGCAGCAGGTCCGCGCCCGCCGCGCGCAAGGCCGTCGCCGCCTGAAGCGAACTTTCACCGGTGCTGATCGTGTCTTCCAGCAGCACCACGCGCCTTCCCTGAACATCTGCGCCTTCGATCTGGCGTCCGCGCCCATGGCCTTTTGCCGCGCCGCGCACATAGGCGAGCGGCAGACTGGTCGCTTCCGCAGCCCAGGCGGCCCACGGAATGCCGGCCGTCGCCGTGCCTGCAATGATCTCCGCGCCGCCGCACTGCGCCGCAAAGGCTGCCGCGATTGTTCGGCGCGCTTCGACCTCGCCCAGCATGAGGCGGTTGTCGCAATAAATCGGCGAGCGCAGGCCGGAAGCGAAAGTGAACGGCTCGTCCGGGCGTAACAGGACTGCGCCTGCTCCAAGAAGGAGCGCCGCAATCGTTTGGGAAGAAGGCATACATGCTCCTGAATTGTAGACAGCACCAGGATGAAAGCGGCGTGATCCTAGCACAACACGTCACGCTCTGCAATTATACATGCTGTTGTGATCGAAGCAGCTAAAAAAAGAAGGCAGGAACCATGCAATGTGGTCCCTACCTTCATGAGCAATCGCCTGATTTATCAGTTCAGCGCGCCTACCGGCAACGATTGCTTTTGCCCTGCCCATTATCGTTGTGCCAGGTTTTACCAGCCATACTACAGCTGACCTGCCCAAAAACGTCGTTTGTGCTGCTACCAACCGATGAAAGAGTCCCGATGACAACAAGTGCCAACAAAACAAGAATCAGACTGTATTCGACCAGACCTTGCCCATGCGTGACCGACATGCTTCGCGCCGCAGCGCGAACCCTGCGTGGACTGAAAACCCTCCTGATCGTCAGGAGCAGCCACATGCTTGTGACGTACAGATGACCCATAGCACCTCCATAAGAAGAACGAAGAAAACAAAGCAGGACAGTGCTGCCATGAACTGCTTGCAGAAAGGATGAACCCAGAAAGCACAGCCAGAACAAGGAAGAACAACAATAGGCATTCTGTGTGTTCGTGGAGCTCAGACGATCTGAAAACAGCTCTACTTTGATTCTAAATTAATTCTGAACAAAAACAATAGTTCGATAGTACCGCCGCGCTTCGTGGCATCCGTCCGGCTCATTTCCATACTCATGCTGGTTGGGGAATACATCTTGTGGCCTATTGCAGGCCATGATCATGACGAGTATAATGGTACATATTCATGAAGCCGGGGTGCCTTGGCCCTCGGCTCTTTTGTCGTGTCGCTCTAGCCGAGAACAAAGAACGAATCAAGACAGACCACTCTTTTGTTGTCGCTCATAAAAAATCATGCGCATTGTGCTTTGTTCTCTGTTCTTTTGTTCTTTCAAGGAGGCGTTATGCAGATTGGCCTCGACTTTGGCACAACGAACTCAAGCGCGGGGGTATACGACGGCCAGCGCGTGCGACTGCTTCCGCTCGATCCGGTGAATGCCTCGCCGACGGTGATGCGCTCGACACTATTCATGACGCGCGAAGGCGTGCCGTTTATCGGTCGTGAGGCGATCAACCGCTTCACCGAGGCAAACGTCGGGCGTGAGATTTCGTACGAGTGGCGCTACATTGGCGAGGCCGAGGTCACGCTTGCCGACGTTGGCACGGTCATGCAATCGCTGTATGCCGTCGTTGATGCGAATGCGCCCGGACGCCTGTTTCAGTCGCTCAAGAGCCACCTGCGCGATGCATCGTTCACGGAAACCAACGTGTTTGGCACGCGCTATACGCTGGAAGCGCTAATCGCCGTGGTGCTGCGGCTCATGATCGAGCAGGCCGAACGCGTGACGGGCGAAAAGGTGACGGGCCTGGTCGTCGGGCGGCCAGTTCACTACGCGAACGATCCAGAACTCGACGGGTTGGCAATTTCGCGCATGCGCGAAGCTTTTCGCCTGGCTGATCTGCCCGAGATCGTCTTTCTGCCCGAGCCAACTGCGGCGGCGCTTTCCTACGCCTCGACCGCCGAGGGCGAGCAGCACATTCTGGTGTTCGACTTCGGCGGCGGTACGCTCGACGTGACCATCATGCGCCTCGATGGGCATGGCGGGCGCGAGGTGCTGGCGACCGACGGTGTGCCGGTTGGTGGCGATCTGCTCGATCGGCGGGTGGTCATGGGCAAATTGCTGCCGCATTTCGGCGCGGGCGCGACGCTTGGCCCGCGTAAGCTGCCATTCTCCGCCGTGATTCTCGATCATCTGGGCGAGTGGCAGAGCATCGTCGATCTGACGCAGCCGCGCTATCTCGACATCATCGACGAAGCCATTCGCACCGGCGACAAACCGCACGAACTTAACGCGCTCCGCACGCTGGTGCGCGAAAACTACGGCCTGCCAATGTACGAGGAAGTCGAGCGCGCCAAGGTGCGGCTGAGCGACGAGCGCGAAACCGTCATCAGCATGGATGTGCCGGGAATCAATTTTCAAGAACCACTGGAACGCTGGGATTTCAACCGGCTGATTGGCCCCGACGTGCGCGCCGTGGAAGCCTGCGTCGACCGGGCGCTTGCGGCGGCGGGCCTGGAGCCGAGCGAGATCGATGTCGTGCTGCGCACCGGTGGTTCGTCGCGCATTCCGCGCTTTGTCACCATGCTCGCCAGCAAATTCGGCGCGGACAAACTGCGCGAAATGGATGTTTTTACGGGTGTTGCGTCGGGTTTGTCCATCGCGGCAGGCGACGAAAAAATATTCGCGCACCTCCAAAAAACCGGGAGTTTCTCCTGATTTGTGCAACGGCAGGCGCTCGTAACTGGTGGCCTTGTTGCCGTTCTGTAATCTACGCAGCTTGGTCGTAAGGTGGCGCAGATCATATCCTGTATGTAACAACTTTCACGTACAGGGGGATTATGATGCTGTACCATTTTGCTTACGATGATGACATGGATGACTGCCCCGATCACGGCCCGTATGCCGACGATGATTGCCCGAAGTGCGAAATCGATCAGAAAGACGATTAGCACCAGCTATACGGTATCTGCACAAAGCCAGCGCCTGAGCGCTGGCTTTTTTTTGCGCGCTCATATTTCCCGTGCTACACCATGGTATGCTGCACCATGGTTGTTCCACAAGCATACTGTTTACCAATTGTTGCTCATTCGTCAGCAACAAACTGGGCGTTCGCGCGTATCATGTACGAAGCACTATTCTGAGCGATAGCAAGGAGAAGCATACATGCGTCGAATGTCTGTGATCATGGTGTGCGTGGTGTGGGCGTCGATCATTGCGGCGTGCGGCCTCACCAACAACGGCGGCCCCAGCGCGACCAACAGCAACAGCGCCGATAGTTCGCCGCAAGCGCCCGCCAACGCGCTGAAGATTACCATTGCCTACAGCCCGGAGAAAGAAGGTTGGCTCAAGGATCGCATTGCAGCGTTTAACGCCGCAAACGCCAGGGTCAACGGGCAGACAATCTTTGTTGAAGGCACCAATGTATCAAGCGGCGCGGCGCGCACCGACATCAAAAGTGGCAAGCTGAAGACCACGATCTGGTCGCCTTCAGCTTCGACATGGCTGGAAGTATTGAAGCAGGAAAGTGGCAACCCGAACATTGCCGTGTCGAGCCGCCCGCTGGTGCTGACGCCGGTTGTCATCTCGATGTGGAAGCCCATGGCCGAAGCGCTCGGCTGGCCGGACAAGCCGATCGGCTGGAGCGACATGCTCGACCTGATCAACGACCCGCAGGGCTGGGGCAAGTACGGCCACCCGGAATGGGGCCGCTTCTCGTGGGGCCACACCGACCCGGAGATCAGCACCACCGCGCTTTCGACGCTGCTGGCCGAGTTTTACGCCGCGTCCGGCAAACAGCGCGACCTGACCGTGGCGGATGTGCAGTCGGAGCAGAGCCAGCAGTTCATTCGCGCGCTTGGCAAAGGCATCAAGCACTACGGCTACAACACGCTGGTGTTTAGCGACAACATGCAAAAGTTCGGCATGTCATACATCAGCGCGTTTCCCATGGAAGAAATCACGCTGATCGAGTTCAACAAGAACAACCCGCCCACGCCGCTGGTCGCGATCTATCCCAAGGAAGGCACGTTCTGGCATGACGATCCGTTCATCGTCATGGCGAGCGCCACCAGCGCCGAGCAGCAGGCCGCCGAGCAATTTTACGCGTTTCTGCTGACCAAAGACAGCCAGCAGCAGGCGATGAATTACGGCTTTCGCCCGGCGAATACGGACGTGCCGCTGGCCGACCCGGTCAGCGAGAAGTTTGGCGTGCAGCCACAGGGCGTTCAGACGATCCTGCCGGTGCCGCCCGCCGATGTGATTGTCGCAGCCAAGGATACGTGGGCGCTGAATCGCAAGCGCGCCGACATTGTGCTGCTGGTCGACGTGTCCGGCTCGATGCAGGACGACAACAAGCTCGATCAGGCCAAGGCGGGCATGGAAACGTTCTTGTCGCGCATTCTGCCCGAAGATCGCGTCGGCCTGGTGTCGTTCTCGACATCCGCGACGGTGAACACCAAGCCCGCGCCGCTGTCCGAGAACCGCATCGCGCTCGATGACGCGATTCAAAGCCTCGAACCGCAGGGCAAAACCGCGATCTACGATGGACTGTTGGCGAGCAAGCAGGTGCTGGACGAATTGCCGCCCGCTGGCGACGACCGCATCCGCGCGATTGTGCTGCTGTCGGATGGGCAGAGCAACGCCGGTTCGGCCAATTTGGAGCAGGTCAAGCAGGAATTCGAGGAGAGCGGGATCAGCATCTTTCCGGTGGCCTACGGCAGCGACGCCGACGAGCAGCAATTGCAGCAAATCGTAGACTTTTCACGCACGATTCTGGTGAAGGGCAGCAGCGGCAATATCGGGCAGATTTTCGATCAATTGAGCCGCTACTTCTAAAGCCACATAGGCATAATCCCGGGATAGGCGTCTGTGATTACACTGCACAGACGCCTATTTGATATTTCTCACCAAATGGTTGTCACTGCGCGGCGATCATGTGCTGCAATCCCTGGATAAGCTGCTGCTGCTCCTGCGGTGTAAGTTTGGCATCGGGGTGCATCCACAGGTAGGATGAGGGTGGCATGTCGCCACTAGAAACTTCGCGCTCCACCTGACGTGCCAGCCGCGAAGGTTCGCGCTGCACCTGGGCGTTCCAGTTATCAAAATTCAGGTGGTTGCGCCCGCGGACAGTATCCCATGTGACCAGCCAGGATACAGGAGCGACTTTGCTATACCATGGCCAGGTGGTCTGATTGCTGTGACAATCATAGCACGCGCGCTGCACCAGTGTGCGCGTTTGCGGATCGCTCCAGGTTGGCTGCGATTGCGCGGGCGGGTTGGTCTGCCAGAGCCACACAGGAATAAGTTGAATCGCGACCAGCAGACCGAAGAATCCAATTGAGAAGCTACGAGGGCTGAGACGTTTCATGCGTTTCTCCATTCGAATAATATACGGAAATTGCAGCTGCTTCAAGTGCAGATAGCGGTTTTCTTAGGAATGATGCGCCAATGCATGCCGTAGCGCGGGTTGCCAACCCACGCACATGAATCAGTTCAGATATAACCATTGCCCAAACGTAATAAATTATAAATACATAAGATGAAGAACTGGCTAAGAAGATCCACATTGCATTGTTGCCTGGGCGCGATGCGCTATACTAATGCTGCAGGCCTGCGTTGCTGATCATGTGAAAGCGCTGTGTCGATGTTTCTTGTGTTTGAAATAGCTGTCTATCTGCTGGCTATGCTGTGCCTCTGGCATGCCTGCGTGCGCGGGTGGGCGCAGGTTGGCATGCTGCTCGCTGGCATGATCTACGGCTTATTCTTCGAATACATGGCGATTGAGACCTTTCACGCGTATCGTTACGGCTCGTTCCTGATCATGCTGTTCGATGCGGTGCCGCTGTGCATCGGCGTCAGTTGGGGCATGATCATTTACACAGCCATGGCGACATCAGATCGCTTTGCGCTGCCCTGGTATCTACGCCCCGTCCTGGACGCGCTGCTGGCGCTCCAGATCGACCTCAGCATGGACGCGATTGCGATTCGCATGGGGTTCTGGCGGTGGGCGACGCCGGGGCCGTGGTTCGGCGTGCCGCTCGGCAACTTTTACGCATGGTTCGTGGTCGTGTTCGGCTTCTCGCTGATGGTGCGCCTTGGCTGCGTCTGGCGCACGGCTGGCCGGGGCAACTTTCTTGCCAATGTTATCGTCGCCGCCGTAACCGTGCCGCTGTCGGTCGTCGGGTGCATTGCGCTGCTGCGCCCCTATGCGTCCGTGCTGCTGCAAGGCACCGTTGGGTGGAGCATCACTGGCATGCTGGTGATCGGCAGTTCGCTCCTGGCGCTCTGGGCGGCCCGCCGTACGCGCCGCGATCATGAGCTTGATCTGCTGGCGGTAAGTGTAGCGATGTTCTTCCATGTGTTTTTCTTTGCCGGACTCCTCTGGAACGGTATTATATGGCAGGTACCGCTGCTGGTGCCGATTTCGGCAAGTGTGGCGACGGCGGGGCTGCTGCTGCATCTCTGGCCTTCATGGAATTGGTTCCGCTGGCATGTTGTCGCGCGCGTTGCTCCGGCAACCAGCCACATGTCGTGAAGCAATAGATGTTGCCGCGAAGCAACCAAAAAGCCCTGATCATGTGATCAGAGCCCTTTGGCGAAGGAGGGAGAGAAGAAAGGAACTGCGTATAGTGTACATGGAAAAAGTACATCCTTCCATCCATCATCGGTCCTGTCTGGACATAGGAATGCTGGTATACTATCATCTATGACAACAATCCTTTTGATTGGCGCGGCTGATACTGGCCGCGCGCCCATGGCCGCCGCCCTGCTCCGCCGCCTGCTTGATGACAAAGGCCATGCCTGGCAGGTCGGGTCGGCGGGCGTGCTCGGCCATGACGACGACCCGCCCGAGATTGAGGCCCGCGACGCGATGGCGCACATGGGGCTTGACATTGGCGAGCACCGCGCCCGCTCGCTTAACGAGACGCTGATAGCCGAAGCGGCGCTGCTTGTCGCGATTGATAGCGGCATCGCGCGCGTCGTGCAGACCCGCTTTCCTGAGGCAGCCGAGCGGACGCGCAGCCTTGGCGAATTAGCCGGGCGCGGGCGCGACATTCCCGACCCGTTTCGCATGCAAATGGGCGCGTGGCTGACTTACGCCCGCGAGCTTGATACGCTGATTCAAGCCGCGCTGCCGCGCATGGCGAAGATCGTAGAGGCAGCGCGCCAAGAGCCTCCAGCAGAATCTGCTCCAGCGCGTGCTGAGGTTGTGCATGACACAGCCGATGCCGCGCCAGCTTCCGAACGCGCTGCTGCGGTCGGGCGCATGCTGCGGCTGCTGACCCTGGCGAGCGATATGCCGCACGTCCTCAACTGGGCTGCCGCCCGCGCGCAACTCGAATCCGATATCGCCACGGCAGCCAAACCAATCGACAGCGGCGATCTTTCGGCGATCTACGCTGACCTTGCACGGGCGGTGCTTGCGCTCTCCGCCACGCCGCCGACCGTTGGGCAGATCGGCGGCTTGCGCAGCGTTGCCGAGCGCTTCAGCAGGCCGGTGCGGCAGGAGGACTTGACGTGGCTTTCGGGCCGCATTGCGACGTGGGCGGCGTTGTAGCGATCACGCTTGCTGAAGGAAGCGATCCGGCGCGAACAGAGCGATTGGATGGCGGGTCGTGCCGTCCGTCGCCAGGTCGGCCAGCACTTCGCCCATGACGCTGGCGAACTTGTAGCCGTGGCCGGAGCAGGGCGAGGCGATCACGACCTGCGGGTGTCGCGGGTGCAGACCGACGACGAAGTGCTCGTCGGGCGTGTTGGTGTACATGCAGGTTGCCGCTTCAAGGAACTGCCCGTTCAGCGTTGGAATGCGCGTTGCAATCGCCTCGCGCATCAGCGCGATCTCGTCGGCATGCACCGTCCGTTCGATGGTGTCGGGCGTGCAGATTTGCTGAAACGTGTCGGGCATGCGGAAGAACGCGACTTTTGCGCCGCCTGTGGGGCCGTCAATCGCCGGGAAGCCGTAGATTGTCGCGCCGTCCTCAAGCTCCCAGATGTAAATCGGAAAGCGGTCGGGCGCGAAGGGCGCGATGCCTTCAGTCGGCTGAAACCAGTACAATACCTGCCGCTCCACTTCCAGCGGCAGGTTCAGTTCGCGGAACAGATCGTAGGCCCATGGCCCTGGCGCAATCACCAGTCGGGCGGCTTCGTAGCTGCCCTGCGCCGTCGTGACGCGCACGCCGTCGCCGGATGGGCTGGCCTCCCAGCGTTCGGCTGGCTCTTGAAAATGCAACTCTGCGCCGTGCATTTCCGCGCCCTGCAAATGGGCCAGCACACCTTCCTCCGGGCGCACCACACCGGCCTGCCGCTCGTACAGCGCCACGATGTCGTCGCCGGGCGTGAACTGCGGAAAGCGCCGCCGCAGATCGGCTGCATCCAGCACTTCATGGTACAGCCCATATTCGCGGGCGCTGCGCAGGCTGCCGGTGAACACGCCGCTCTCGGACGGGCCGATCATCAATCCGCCGGTAATAAGCAGCAACTCTTTGCCGGTTTCCTGCTCGATTTCGCGCCAGAGTTCGTAGGCGCGCAGCAGCAGCGGCACGTAGGCCGGGTCTTCGAAATAGGCCTGCCGAATGACGCGCGACTTGCCATGGCTGGAACCCAGCGCATGACCGGGCGTGTGGCGCTCCAGGCCGAGCACGCGCTGACCGCGCCGCGCGAGTTGGTATGCCGCCGCGCTGCCCATGCCGCCCAGACCGATCACAATAGCATCGTAGGTATTTGACATAAGATTTATCCGTTTGGCAATAAGAACAAAGAACACAGTCGAAAGAACAAAACGCGATCACCATGTCATCTTGTCATCTTGTCATCTTCTCGTCTGTTCGCCAGCGTCAGCGCCACGCGGTAGCCAAGTGCATGGTCGTTCGCTAGAACGCGAAGCCCAGCCTGCGCGACAAGATCGTGCATTTCGTCCAGCGTGTAGGCCCGCAGCACCGAGAGCGGCCCGTCATGGATTGTCAGGCGGTTGCGGCTTAACAGGCGCGTACCCAGCCAGGTCGCCCAGTAGGCTGGCTGCCAGCGCACAAGGTCGTTGACGATTACGCCGCGCCGCGCGACCCGGCCCATCTCGCGCAGCATGGCGATGGCCTGCGCTGGCTCAAGATGGTGGAGCGCGAATGAGCACAGCGCCACATCCACGCTGCCGCTGCTGAACGGAAGAGCAATCCCATCAGCAGCCGCGAACATCATCCTGTTCTTTATACTTTGTTCTTTGTTCTCATGGTTAGCAATCTGTACAATCTGCGGGCTGATGTCGGTGGCGATGACATGCGCGTGAACGCCACGCCGTTTTGCCCATGAAGAGAGCGCCTGCGGGATGTCCGCGCCGCCGGTCGCTACATCGAGCAGCGTGAGCGCTGCGCCTGCCGGAACATTGCCGACGAGCCGTTCGAGCGCTCGCAGTGTGAGCCACGCGCCGCCCACCCAGCGATTGACCCGCGCCATGTCGGCGAGATTTGCGGCGAGTTCGGCATTGGTAACGCCCGGCAGATCGATGAGTTCGGTGGCGCGGATGCGGGCAGGGACGAGCCAATGCGCATGATGATCATTGTTGAACAGAAGCATACGCTGTTTTCAAGTCAACCGCACTGATACTGGCTCCGTGCAATCTGCGATCTGCAATCGCACTATCCCGGCCATTCTTCCTGCCCCTCACGCTCGACGTTGTAGCCCGCGCGGCGCAGGTGCTCCACCACGGCCTGTCCATGCTCCTCGTCGCGCACCTCCAGCACCATCTCCAGGCCGACCCGGTTGACCGGGCCGAGCCAGACGGCGCGGCGATGAAAAATATCAATGACATTCGCGCCCGCCCGCGCCACCTCGTTCAGTAGCGGCGCGAGGTTGCCGGGCCGGTCGTCGACCGAGGTGCGCAGCAACAGGTAGCGGCCCTGTTTGACCAGCGCCTGCTCGATCACGCGCACCAGCAGGTCGGCGTCGATATTGCCACCGCACAGCACGACGCACACGGTTTCGCCCGGCTGCACAGCAGCTGCGCCGCTCAACAGCGCGGCCAGCCCGGCAGCGCCCGCGCCTTCCACGACCAGCCGGGTATTTTGAACGCAGTACGCAATTGCGCGGCTGATCTCGTCGTCGCTGACGGTGACAACTTCATCCACAAACTCGCGGATCATGGTCAGGGTCAGGTCGCCCGGACGCTTCACGGCGATGCCGTCGGCGATAGTCGAGGCGGTCGGCACGGCAATCGGCTCGCCGGCCTTCAATGAGGCTGGCACGGGCGCGCACCCCGCCGCCTGCACGCCAACAATTTTCGCGTCCGGCAGAAAGGATTTTACCGCCAGCGCGACGCCGCTGATCAAGCCACCGCCGCCGATCGGCACGATCACGCGCGACACTTCCGGCAGCGTCTCGACAATTTCCAGGCCGAGCGTGCCCTGCCCGGCAATCACATACTCGTCGTTGAAGGCATGCACGTAGGTCAGGCCGCGCTCGCGCTGAATCTCGGCGGCACGGATGCCAGCGTCGTCGAAGGTCGCGCCGTACAGCACCACTTCGGCACCGAGGCGGCGCGTGGCGGCCACCTTGGTGAGTGGCGCGCGCTCGGGCATGACGATTACGGCGGGAATGCCAAGCAGCCTGGCCGCTAGCGCAACGCCCTGCGCGTGGTTGCCCGCCGAGTGCGCGATCACGCCGCAGGCTTGCTCTTCGGGCGACAGGCGGCTGATTTTGTTGTACGCGCCGCGTATTTTGAACGAGCCGCTGCGCTGCGTACACTCGGCCTTGAAAAAAATCTGCGCCCCAAGCGCTTCGCTCAGCCGCTCGTCGGGCAGCATGGGCGTGTCGATAATGATGCCACGCAGCGAACGCCGCGCGGCCTGGATGTCAGCGAGCGTAACGGTCATGGCGTTCACTCTACTTTAATCGCGGTTGCGGTCCAGTTCTTCGTTCTTATTGGCGGCTTCGGCGGCCAGCAGCCGGAAGCGCTGCGCCGTTTGCTTGTCGCCATTCGCATTGGCCGCTGTCATCAAGAAACCGGCAGCGCGCTGTGAGTTGAGCAGCCCGACCCGATTTCCCGACAGGCGATCTTCCGCAATGATGCGCGTCAGGTATTCAATGATATCTTCCACTGTGACCATATCGTAACACTCCTTAAACTCGCATGTGTATCCTTCTTGCTATTGTAGCACAGAGCATGCCGACTTTATGAAGCCGCATGCCAGGCATGAATAACTGATCGTACACACATGTGCTGGATAGTATGAGGGCGTGCTGCTCCCATGTACCGAAAGATCATGCTCGTCGCGCGGGTTGCTGACTCGCGCCACATGCGAAGTATCGGAAGCTGCCAGCAGAATTTGCATAAAGTGAGTGAATAACGGAAATCCTTGAGGGAGATCTCGCATGAAACCAAAACAACGTTGGATTACTGTAACGGCGCTGCTTTTGCTCGTCAGCGGCACGTTCTGGGCGATCAGCGCTCAGGCTGCTGGCGGAAAAATCTGGCTGCCGTTCATCAACAGCAGCAGCGTGAGCAGCGCCGCAACCGCAACGCCGCCGCCGCCGACCGTAAATACTGGCCCGCCGACAGCGACACCCACAACAACGCCGCCTGCGGCACAATGCGTTCCTTTCCAACCAGGTATCTCGACCGAGCAAGTGGATTTGCCGCCTGAGGATGATGCAAGCAGGCGGCTGACGGTGCCGTCCGGATTCGCGGTGCGGATTTTCGCCAAAGGATTGAACGGGCCGCGCCTCATGGCAATTGGGCCGGACGGCGCGTTGTACGTCGCTGAACGTGGCAAGGGCCGCGTCGTGCGCCTGGCTGACGCGGACAACGATGGCCTGGCTGATGCCGTCGAGCCGGTAGCAACTGGTTTGACCGGGGCGCACAGCGTGGCATGGTGCCAGGATCAAGCAAGCAAACAGCACGTCATGTACATCGCCGTAAATGACGGCGTGGTGAAGTGGCAAGATGGTGTCTTAGTGAAATCACCAATTGTGAGCGGCCTAGCCGGTAGCGGCCATTCCACTCGCACGGCGCACATCAGCCCTGACGGATACCTGTACGTCACGGCAGGTTCAAGTTGCAATGCATGTATTGAAACCGACAAGCGCCGCGCCACGATCATGCGCTACAATCTCGACGGCAGCATTCCCACCGATAATCCGTTCGCCAACGATTCAGATCCGAATCGCCGCCCGGTGTGGGCCGAAGGCTTGCGCAACAGCGTGGACTTTTTGTGGATGCCCGACGGCCAGCTGTGGGCCAACATGAACAGCAGCGATGGGCTGGACGACAATGTGCCGCCTGAGCCAGCGGTGATCAACATCGAGAAGGGCAGGCATTACGGCTGGCCGTTCTGCTATACGCCTGTGCTTGGAGCGGTGCCGCCGGGCACCAAGGAAGTGCGCGACACCACGAATAACGTGCCGTTCGCCGCACCAATCAGCAACTGTGATCAGCCCATGCCGGCCCTGTTCACCGATCTCGCGCACCAGGCACCGCTCGGCATGGCGCGCTACAGCGCGACGCAGTTTCCGGCGCAGTATCAGGGCGGCCTGTTCGAGGCCTATCACGGCTCGTGGAACACCGACAACGTCGCCAACTACCGCGATTGCAAGGTGCAGTTCATCCAGGTGCAGGATGGCAAGCCGACCGCTTCGTCAACTTTCCTGGACGGCTTTCGAGAACCCAATCAGAAGTGCGGCAGCGCATGGGGCCGCCCGGCTGGCGTGGCGGTAGGGCCGCATGGCGAGCTATTTGTGTCGGACGACCAGAACGGCAACATCTATCGGGTTGTGTACACGGGCAAGTAGCGCGCACGAGCATGTGAGCCAGAAGCGGCGGCTTTCACAAGCTGCCGCTTCTTGTCTGGAAAAGACACCAACCTGCTACAATAATGACGACATGTTCCTGTAAATCATCACC
>DASTWM010000431.1:0-6790 GCA_035765855.1 Roseiflexaceae bacterium | reverse complement strand
CATGATTAACTACGTTGATGACGATGGCTTCTTGTCGTTTTCCACCATTGGCGGCTGGGACGCGCAGGTGCTGGTTGGGCAGCGCGTGCGGCTGGCCGGGCGACAGGGCGATGTGATTGGCGTCGTAGGCAAAAAGCCCATCCACCTCATGAAGGGCGACGATCGCGAAAAGGCCAGCAAGATCGAGGATTTGTGGATCGATATCGGCGCGGCGAACAAGGCCGAGGCGCAGGAGCGGGTGCGGGTCGGCACCGTGGGCGTGATCGACGCTTCGTTGTACGAACTGCCCAATCAGCGCATTGTGGCGCGCGGCCTCGACAACCGGATTGGCGCGTTCACGGTGCTGGAGGCGCTGCGCCTGCTGGCTGAGGATCGACCGGAGGCAACAGTTGCGGCGGTTGCCACCAGCCAGGAGGAGATCACGTTCGCGGGCGCGTACACGTCGGCGTTCAGCTTCGATCCGCAGGTCGCGATTGTCGTGGATGTGACCTTCGCAACCGATCACCCCGACATGGACAAGCGCCGTCAGGGTGATGTGAAGCTTGGCGGCGGCCCGGTGCTGGAGCGCGGCTCGGCCAACAGCCCGGTGGTGTATGAGATGCTGCTGAATCTTGCGGAGCAGCAGGGCATTCCCTACAGCGTCACGGCGAGTCCGAGCTACACTGGCACCGACGCCGATGCGATTGCACTGTCGCGCGGCGGCGTGGCGACCGGCGTTGTCTCCATCCCCAATCGCTACATGCACTCGCCGAATGAGATGATCGACTTGCGCGATGTCAAGCAGGCCGCGCGGCTGATCGCCGCATTTGTCCGCTCGCTCTCAGCCGATACCGATCTCATTCCGCGCTAGGCTAAATGATCGCGAAAGAGCTACGATATTGATCACAGTTCTTTCGCGATTCTTAACGTTTATCTCATCCGCTCTTTACATTTTTTTGTTACGATCATGGCATACAACATCCAACAACGAATGTAGGGAGCGACAATGACGACGATCAGCACGGACCGCCTGGAATGGCTTCGGCATCAGCTATCGCGCGGCTGGCGCGTCGAGGGGCCGGTGATTGAGCGGGCGATGTTTTATTGGGTTCCGCATCCGACCAGCGCGTTCGAGTTTGTGCTGCGGCATGAGGACGGGTGCCAGGTGGTTGCGGTGCCAGATTGCCCGGCGCTGCGCTCATTCATCCGCGAACGGGCGCTGCTCGTGGTGACGCTTTAATTCTTCTGCGCTGCGCGCTACAGCAGCGACATGGCTTCCGTGATATCGAACACATCCGCGAAGCGCAGGCGGTGAAAGCGATGCGTATAATAGCGCACCTGCCGCGCCAGCGTTTTGTCCGGTGGGGTGTCCCGCACCGCCGCAAGGATCTGCTCTTTCGCGCGGTCGATGCAGGCATCAATCTGGCCAGCCGGCGCGCCGTCGGCTCGCAGCCGCCGCAGTTCCGCTTCCCATGGAACGCTGCAATTTCCACGCGCAATCACGCCAGTGATGTCTGGCAGCGCTGAGCGGTGGCGCAACCAGTTCAGCCCCAGGCAAAACGTCACGACTTCGCTGACGCTGCGTTCCAGCGCCAGATCCAGCAACTCGGCCTCGCGTCCGATGCCCAGCACCAGCAGCGGCAGGTCGGTTGGCTGCACGTCGTCGGCGTAGCGGGCGGGTAAGTTCAGCAGCGCGGCGAGCGCATCCACCAGCGGGCGCGCCAGCCGGTCGAGCGCGACGACGCATGTAAAGCGCCATTCACAGCCGCGCAGCAGTGCCTGGAGCCGTTGGAGCGTGACTCCAATATCGGGATACGTAAAATGGTAATCGCTGTATTCGCGCAGGCTGATCCCGTTGTCTTGCGTCGAACCAAGCTGCACCACGCCATGCTCGGCGTAGAGCCGATCTTTCAGCGAGCGCGGCGTGCCAACTTCGCGGTAGCGCTCCACGGTTTCAATGAGTTCGATTGCCTCGGCCTGCACGGCCGGCTGCATCGTGAGCCGCAGCATGCTCCCGAAGGCGGTCATGGCCTGGACATAATCGCCCAGGCGCAGGTAACAGCATCCGGCCAGATGATGGACTTCCCAATCTTCGGGGAACTCTTGCAGCGGAATTTGCAGCCGTTCCAGCGCTGCGCTGTAATCATCGCGCAAAAAGAGAATATGCGCGATCTCATAATGGGTCGTTGCGTCGTGCGGCGCGCGGGCGAGGCAGCGCTCGAACGCGGCCTGTGCCTCGTCGTAGCGCCCGATCTCGATCAGTATGTAGCCGAGGTTGAAATGCGCGAGAAAATCATCTTCAAGGTTGGCGACAACCCGAAACTCTTCCGCCGCTTTGGCCAGCAGCCCGAACCGTTGATAATAAAAGCCAAGCGCTTCATGGGCTTCGCGCAGGTGGGGATTATGCGCCAGCGCCCGGCGATATTCCTCGACTGCTTCGCGGACGCGGTTCGATTGTTCCAGGGCAAGCCCGCGTTGAAAATGAACGAGCGCCTCGTCACGTTTCACTTGATCGAGCATTGCAATCGTCTCCAGGCTACACATGTAACCGTGAGCCGTGTACCATTTTCGGTGATAACAGGTAGCTGCGAGGCATTATAGCATATCGCTTCGGCGCATGCCCGCCGCATGCTACGGCGCGGTTATTCCTGCGCCCTGGAGCACGTCCCGCTGGGCGTCGAGCAACTGCTGAATGCCCGTCGAAGCCAGATCGAGCAGCTGATCTAATTCGGAGCGGCTCACAGCGCGGCCCTCGGCGGTACATTGCACCTCCACAATGCTGCCATCGCCAGTCTGCACCAGATTGCAGTCGAGTTCGGCGGCGCTGTCTTCGCTGTAATCCAGATCGAGCAGCGCATGCCCGCCGACATAGCCCGCGCTGACGGCGGCGACCGGCTGCACAACCGGATTGCGCCGCAGAGCGCCCTGCTGGCGCAGCCGATGCAGCGCCAGCGCCAGCGCAACATAGCCGCCGGTGATCGAGGCAGTGCGCGTGCCGCCGTCGGCCTGCAACACGTCGCAGTCCACCGTAATCGTGCGGTCGCCCAGCTTGGTCAGGTCGAGCGCGGCCCGCAGCGAGCGCCCGATCAGCCGCTGAATCTCCTGCGTGCGCCCGGACGCGCCGTTCCGTTCGCGGCGGGTGCGCGTATTCGTCGCGCGCGGCAGCATAGCGTATTCGGCAGTCACCCAGCCGCGCCCTTGCCCGCGCAGCCATGACGGCAGGCTTTCATCCACGCTGGCGGCGCACAACACCCGCGTGCGACCCTGCTCGATTAAGACGCTGCCCTCGGCATAGCCAAACGCATCGAGCGTGATCTGGACGGGCCGCAGTGCATCGGGAGCGCGGCTATCTTGACGTGGCACAACATGTCCTTTCTTTGAGGAACTTTGGAACTGTGGGAATTGGCGGGACGGCTGAGAACTGAAAGAACACCTCAGGTACTGGCACGGTTCCATGGGGCCTATAGTTCCTATCAGTTCCCGTTCCCGTCTTTACCGCACAATCAAACTCTCGCCGGTCATATCCGCGGGCTTCTGAATGCCCAGCAGGTCAATCAGCGTCGGCGCGACATCGGCCAGTCGCCCGCCCGAACGCAGGCTGATCTCGCTCTTGCCCAGCCCGGCCCCTTCCGGCGCAATCAGGATGCATGGCACCAGATTTGTCGTGTGCGCGGTGTGCGGCCCGCCCGTTGCCGGGTCGATCATGACCTCGGCATTGCCATGGTCGGCGATGATCAGCACCGCGCCGCCCTTATCAAGAATAGCAGGCACCACTTCGCCCAGGCAGCGATCCACCGTTTCGCACGCCTTCACCACGGCAGGAATTACGCCGGTGTGGCCGACCATGTCAGGATTGGCGTAGTTCACGATGATATAGTCGTACGTGTCGCTCTGAATGGCCGCCAGCAGCTTCGTGGTCACTTCCTCCGCGCTCATCTCCGGCTGAAGATCGTACGTCGCCACCTTTGGCGAGGGCGCGAGCGTGCGATCTTCTTCAGGAAATGGTTCTTCGCGCCGTCCGTTGAAGAAGAACGTAACATGCGGGTACTTTTCCGTCTCCGCGATATGAAACTGGTGCAGCCCGGCGTCGCTCACGACCCGCGCCATGGGATAATTGACGTACAGCGGCGGAAACGCGATATGCACTGGCAAATCCTGCTCGTACTGCGTCAATGTGACATAAAACAGATTCTCGATCTGCCGCTGGCGCTGCCAGAGTTGTTTCGGCATGGGCTGGCCTTCTTCAGCCTGGCGGGCATAATGCTTTTGAATGCGCTCGTTAATGTCCGGCAGCACAAATGCCTGCGAAAGCTGCCGCCCGCGGTCGGGCCGGAAGTTGAAGAAAATAATCGCGTCGCCGTCCTGCATGGTCGCTACCGGCTTGCCGTCGCGCACAATCACCGTCGGCAGCACAAACTCGTCGCTCACATCGCTGGCATAGGATGCCTCGATTGCCGCGCGGGCGCTGGGCGCAGTGTTGCCCACGCCATCCACGATCGCGTCGTAGGCTTTGCCGGTGCGCTCCCAGCGCTTGTCGCGGTCCATCGCATAGTAGCGCCCGCTCACGGTCGCAATCGTGCCGGTGTTCAACCGCGCAATCACGCCTTCCAGCGTGTCGAGGAAGGCCAGTGCGCTGCGCGGCATCACGTCGCGCCCGTCGAGAAACAGGTGCAGGAACACGCGCTCTAATCCAGCGCGGTGAGCCAGTTCCAGCAGCGCATGGAGATGATCTTCATGGGCATGGACGCCGCCCGGCCCGAACAGTCCCATCAGGTGCAGGCTGCCGCCAGTGTTCTGCGCATGCGTGATCGCGCCGGTCAGTGCCTCGTTGGTGAAAAAATCGCCGTCCGCAATCGACTTGTTGATGCGCGTAAAATCCTGGTACACGATCATGCCCGCGCCGATGTTGAGATGCCCGACCTCGGAATTGCCGATCTGTCCTTCCGGCAGGCCAACGTCCATGCCCGACGCGGCGAGCCTGGTGTATGGATACTGCGCCGTCCATGCGTCGACGTTGGGCGTATTGGCGAGCGCGACGCCGTTGCCCGGCCCCGGCTCGGTGATGCCCCAGCCGTCCATAATCGCCAGCACGACCGGGCGCAGGCGCTTCGATTCTGTCATAGGGTTTCCTCGTTTTTTATTTTATTTATTTACACCTGACAGATTTTCAAAACCTGTCGGGTGTAATTTATTTTATAAAAATCTACCACTCCGCGTCGCCGTAGAAATCGTCGCCATGATCGCGGTTGACGAACGCCTCAATCGCCGCGCGCTTGTCGCCCAGCCGGAACGACGGGCCGTGTCCGGGGTAGCAGGCCGTCTCGTCCGGCCAGGTCAGCACAATGTCGCGCAAGGTGTGCAAGGTGGTCTGGAAGCCTTCCGGCGACCACGTCTTGCCGGGGCCGCCCGCGAACAGCGTGTCGCCGACGACGATGCGCGGGTCGTTTTCGATCGCGAACGAAAGCATATCTTCGGTGTGGCCGGGCGTGTAATAGGCGCGCAGCACATGCTTGCCGAACTGAATCGCGTCGCCATGCTCAAGCTGCAGCGCGTTCAATTCCATATTATTGACATGCGGACCGGCGTGCGCCATCAGCGGCACGTCCAGGCGGCCCAGCATTTCGTCGAGCGCGCCGACATGATCGGCATGTGTGTGCGTGACCAGCATCAAGACCGGCGTGGTGCCTTCCAGCATCTCCATCAACGTTTCTGGCTCCGCGCCGGGATCAATCAGCACGCTTTCTTTCGTTTCGGGGCAGACAAGGACGTAGGTGTTCATCGGCCATGGGCCAACTTCGCGGCTTCGCAATTCAACAGCAGACATAGAGTTCTCCAGAAAGTGATAAGAAGGCAAAGCGTAAAACGTACCTTATCATGCCTCACGTTTTACGTATCTTCTGGCATTATAGCATGCCGCTTTGTTGCGAAAACGGCAAGCGGCGGTATAATCTCAGCACAACGTAGAGGAGTGCTTCGATGCAACCAGCGATACGCTACACGATTGCCATGCCGCAACCGCACACGCACCTCTACCATGTGACGCTTACCATCATGAATGTGGTAGGCACCACACTCGACATTGCGCTGCCGGTCTGGACGCCCGGTTCGTACCTGGTGCGCGAATATGCGCGCCATGTACAGGAGTTTGCTGCTTTCGGCGGCGAATCAGCGCAGCCGCTGGAGTGGCACAAGGTAGACAAGGCGACGTGGCGCGTCGCGGCGGGCGATGCAGATGCCATCCATGTGCGCTACAAGGTGTATGCCAACGAGTTGACCGTGCGCACCAGCCACCTGGATGGCAGCCATGGCTATTTCAACCCGGCGACGGTCTGCATGTACGCGGTTGGGCGCACCAGCGAGCCATGCGTAGTCGATGTAGACGTGCCGGACGGCTGGCGGGTGACGACCGGATTGCCAGAACTGGACAAAGGACGAAGGACGAACGACGAATTGAGCACGCCTTCATCATTGGTCATTCGTCGTTCGTCCTTCGTCGCGCAAGACTACGACGAACTGGCCGACTCGCCGTTCGAGTGCGGGACGCACCGGCTGCTCACGTTCGACGTTGACGGCGTGTCGCATGAGATCGCGCTGTGGGGCCACGGCAACGAGGACGAAGCGCAATTGATGGCAGACACGCGGCGAATTGTAGAGACGACCCGCGCCATGTTCGGCGGCCTGCCGTACCAGCGCTACCTGTTCATCGTCCACCTGGCGAACGGGAGCGGCGGCCTGGAGCATCGCAACAGCGTGTCCATGCTGGTGAATCGCTGGACATTTCAGCCGCGTGTTGCCTACGAGCGCTACCTGG
>DASTWM010000430.1:0-2718 GCA_035765855.1 Roseiflexaceae bacterium | reverse complement strand
AACAAGCGCGTCCACCCGGTTTATCGCGCTGCGCGCCGCCGCCTGGGCGACCTGACTGCGCTGTTCGCCGACAATCTGAGCGGCATGCGCGTGATTCAGGGCTTCGCGCAGGAGCAGCGTGTGGAAGCGGCGGCGCGCGAGGTCGGGCAGGAATTGTATGACGAGCAAGTGCAGGCGGTGACGCTGCGCAACCGCATCTTCCCCATGATCCGCTGGGTCGCCAACCTGGGCAACGTGTTCATGCTCGGCGGAGGTATTTTCTTCATTCTGCGCGGCCAGTTCACGATTGGCGGGCTGCTGGCCTACCGTGGCTACGGGCGTTATTTCTACGGCCCAATCAGTGACCTGGTGACGATCAACGACCTGTTGCAGCAGGCCAGCGCCGCCAGCCGCCGCATTTTCGAGGTGCTCGACGCGCCGGAAACCATTACCGACGCGCCCAACGCCCGCCCGCTCCCCATGCCGTTGCGCGGTGACATCGTATTCGATCATGTAACGTTTGGATATGATCCGGCTCACCCGGTGCTCAAAGATATCTCGCTCCACATCCGCCCCGGCGAGCGCGTGGCGCTGCTTGGGCCATCCGGCGCGGGCAAGTCCACGCTGATCGCGCTGGTCGCGCGGCTGTACGATCCCGATGGCGGGCGCGTGCTGATCGACGGCCATGATCTGCGCGCGGTCACGCTGGCCTCTTTGCGCTCGCAGTCGGCGCAGGTGCAGCAAGAGTCCTTTTTGTTCAACACGACGGTGCTTGAGAATCTGCGCTTCGGACGGCCTGACGCGACGCAGGAAGAAGTTGAAATTGCGGCCCGCGCCGCCAACGCGCATGGCTTCATCAGCAATTTGCCGGACGGCTACGATACGATGGTGGGCGAGCGCGGCGTGCGGCTGTCGGGCGGCCAGAAGCAGCGCCTGTCAATCGCCCGCGCCTTCCTGGTCAACCCGCAGCTTCTGCTGTTGGACGAGCCGACCAGCGCCGTCGAGCCGGAGTCGGAGTCCATGATCGTCGAGGCGCTGGAGCGGCTGATGCGCGGGCGCACTACGCTGGTGGTTTCGCACCGCCTGTCGCTGGCGCACTCCGCCGACCGGGTGGTGGTCATCGCCGACGGGTGCGTGGTGGAGAGCGGCCCGCCCGACGAGTTGCTGGCCCAGCCCGACAGCCATTTCGCCACCATGGTGCGCACCGACTCG
Source organism: Roseiflexaceae bacterium (assembly GCA_035765855.1). Classification (GTDB taxonomy): domain Bacteria; phylum Chloroflexota; class Chloroflexia; order Chloroflexales; family Roseiflexaceae; genus DASTWM01. The sequence goes on along the minus strand of DASTWM010000430.1, from coordinate 1,527 downwards.
GCGGTGGTGCTGGCGGATTAGTTACGGACGATTCTACGCATCATTGAAGAGAATCTTGAAACGCTGCTGCGAGGGTGGGATGAGCACTGTCACGATTGATATTACGCAAACCTTTATCAATACCGTGACCGTCACAGATCAGACCCTTACGGTCGATCTCAGTGATGGTCGTACGATAAGCCTGCCCCTGGCGTGGTATCCGCGTTTGCTTGCTGGTACTCCTGGCGAACGACAGCAATGGCGACTCATTGGTCGCGGCCAAGGAGTTCATTGGCCGGCGTTAGATGAAGATATCAGTGTCGTCATTATTCTGGCAGGTCAACCGTCTTCCGAAAGCCAGCGTTCTTTGCAGCGCTGGCTCGCCCAACGCCAGCAAGCGCCAATCGGGTAAGCTGTGACCCGTGTCCCTTATCTTTCACTTTGCCACCGTGGTGCGCACCGACTCCGCAGTGGTACTGGCGGATTAGGGGGCTGTGCTATAATTATGCACCTGTTAACTAAAGTTCTACGGAGTTATAACGATGTCAGATACTCCATCAAAAGGGCGTACTGACGAACATGGTCGTGCTTTTGCTGGTAGCCAATTGCAAATGCAAATATACGTCAATCGCCATGGGCATGAGTTAACATGTGCGGTCATTGACGCTATTGACATTGATGCAGATGCGCTACAGGTTACATGGGTATCGCCGCTTGAGCAGGAGCGATTCAAAGAGTATAAGGATGCCGCTTTTTTACATGCGTTGCAGTTATCCCAGCTTCGGTCGCTTCTTGCTCAGTTTTGGCCACCAGGCGGACCGCGTTGGGACGCATTAGGAATCATATCGTCATTGCCAAAACCTCAACCTGTCATACTTGTCGAAGCGAAGAGCAACCCAAATGAAGTATTCAGCCTTGGATGTCGTGCAAGCGAACAATCGCGTTTGTTGATCGAGCAATCTCTTGCACGTACCCGCGCATGGCTTGGCGTTGCTGATGCTCATTCCGTTACCTGGACAGGTTCCCTCTATCAATATGCTAATCGGCTTGCTCATCTTTATTTCTTTCGGGAAATCGTCCATATCGACGCTTGGTTGGTTAACCTGTACTTTATGAATGATCCTCGCACGCCTACATCACTTGCAGAATGGCAATGGTTTGTAGCAGACATGAAAAACATGTTGGGGCTTCCAGCGCATATACCGTATGCTGTTGATGTCTTTTTGCCCGCGTATAACCGCGATGTACTGCTTTCAAAACCATAAGAAGCTCTTGCTCGCTGAACAATCCTAGCACGCTGAACCAAGCACAGCACCTCGGCGGGCGTGCTACGATCATGCCCCTGAATACTTTCACGATGTCCATAAACGGGCGGCTATCGCACCGTGGAACTCATATCGTCGAGATGTTTCGCTGCGCTCGTCATGTGTGCTATTGATTCAATCGTACTGGCCCCAGCCTTCGTTGAACACCACCCACATGATGATTGAGGGCGCGTTGCGGTGCTGTTCGACCATCGCGTGCAACTCTTGCTCGAACTGTGACTGT
>DASTWM010000429.1:0-13617 GCA_035765855.1 Roseiflexaceae bacterium | reverse complement strand
TCTTCGGCTGGCTGTGAATAGCTGTCGGTCCAGACCTGCTCCAGCACGTTCAGGAATGTGTCGGCTGGCTGCGCGCCGGATACGCCATACTGCTCGTTGATGGCAAAGAACGGCACGCCGCGAATGCCGAACATGGCGGCGCGCTGCGCATCGGCGCGCACCGCCTCGGCGTACTCGTCGCTGTCCAGCATAGCGCGCACGGCGTCGGCTGGCAGGCCAATTTCAGCGCCGAGCGTCACCAGCGTGGCGGGATCGCTGATCGCCAAGCCTTCGGTGAAGTACGCCCGCATGAGGCGCTCCGTCATTTCTCCCTGAAGGCCGCGCGCCGCCGCCAGATGAATGAGCCGGTGCGCGTCGAAGGTATTGCCATGCTGGGCCTGATCGAGGTGGTACTCAAGCCCTTCGTTGGCCGCGAGCCCCGTTACCTGCGCGTTCATGGCGGTGGCCTGCGCGCGACTCACGCCCATTTTCTGTGCAAGCATATCACTCAAACTGCCCGTCGTGCGGCGTGGCGTGTTCGGATCAAGCTCGAAGCTGCGCCACACAAGCTGCACCTGATCGCGGTGTGCAAAGCGCGCCAGCGCGGCCTCGAAACGCCGCTTGCCAATGTAGCACCACGGACACACAATATCTGACCAAATCTCAACGGTTAGCTGTTGCATGATATGTTATCTTTCTGCTTTGATACGCATTGATGCATGGTAGTGAGGAATGAGCAGCGTGTCAAACGGTGCATGCGAATTCGTTGGCGCGGCAGCAGTGAAGATCGTTTACAATAACCGGCATGAATACACACGACCACGCCGATGCGCCGCTATCGCTGCTGACGCGCGCGCTCACGCGCTTCGTGGCCGCCGATGGCAGCATCACGCATGTTGATGCCGTGCCGCTGGGTGGTGGCATGTCGGGCGCGGCAGTCTGGCGTTACCATGTGCAGTATTCCACGGCTGCCGGGCATGCTGCAACGAGCTTTGTCACCAAGGTCGCTGAATCGCATGAATGGCACACGTTGCTCCACCTGAACATGCAGCAGCAGCCGAACGTTCCGTTTGCCTGCGCGCTCGATAATGCGGCTGGCGAGCGCGTGCTGATGTGCATGCAGGATGTTGGCAACATCACGCGGCCAACATCGCTCGACCCCATTACCGACGAGTACCTGCGCCGTGAGGCCAACGGGCTTGCGGTGATTCACAGCGCCAACGCGCCGCACGCCGAGGCGCTGCACTGGCTGCCGCGCATGGACCGCGCCTTTATCGAGGAGATGCTGTGGCAGCGGACATGGCGGCCAGTGTGGGAAGCCGCGCTTGCGAATCATGCATTTTGCGACACCTTCCGACACGAGATCCCGCGCGTCGAAGCGGCAGCGGCAGCGATTGTGTCCGACATGGCGGCCCTGTGCGCGGAGACGGAATCGCAGACACTCATTCACGCCGACATCAACCCGTCGAACGTGCTGGTTCAGGACGGCATGCCCTATTTTATTGATTGGCAGGCGGCCATGCTGGGGCCGTTTTACGTCGATCTGCCGCATCATCATTGTACGCTGGCGCAGGCCGAACTCTACCGGCAGGCCTTAGCAACGTTTGGATGGACAATCGCGCCACCTGATTTTGCCGAACGCTACCGCGTAGCCGCCCGCTACATCGGCTTGCGTTACATGTGGTGGACGCTTGAATACTGGCTGGAAGATCACACGCAAACCGCGTGGGTGCAGCATTATATCGGCCTCGTTACGGGCGATGGCCTGAGCTAAACAGAACTATCGAGGATACACCATGACAGCATCTTTTCAACGCGCTTCTCCGCCGGCGCGCCCGACCGCCGGGCCAGTTTACTGGCTTTTGTTCCAGAATGGCGACATGTTGGTGCGTGAAGGTGAAGCAGGAATTTCGCTCATTCGGAGCGAGCAGGCTGATATCGCGCCCTTTCTTTCGCAAGCGCCGCTGTTCATGGGCACGCTTGACGGCACGCCCTGCATGGCGGCTGATATTGCTCCAGACGCGCCGGAACTGCCGGGCGATTGGCAGGCGGTGGGCATTCGCGCGTTGTTCGGGCGGCTCGACGAGGCGGCGTACGAGGTGACGCTGTATGCGCGGCACATTCTTAACTGGCAGCGCGCCAGCCAGCACTGTCCGAGCTGCGGCGCGCCCATGGGCGAACTCACCGAGCAGTGGTCGCGCTGCTGCACGCAGTGCGCCTCGATCGGGCATCCGCCGGTGATTCCAGCGATTCTTGCGCTGGTGCATGACGATGATCGCATACTATTGACGCACCGCGCCGGGCGGCATGCGATTTACACGATTGTGGCTGGCTTTGTCGAGCCGGGCGAGTCGCTGGAGGGCTGCGTGCGGCGCGAGGTGGCCGAGGAGGTCGGCGTCGAACTCGCGGACGTGACGTTCGCGGGCAGCCAGCCGTGGCCGTTTCCCAACCAGTTGATGGTTGGCTTTTTTGCCCGCTACGCTGGCGGCGAGGTGCGACCGGACAAGATCGAGCTTGACGAAGCTGGCTGGTACCACTTCGACGAACTGCCCGATTTGCCGCCGCCCGCCAGCCTGGCCCGCCAGATGATCGACGCATGGACGCAGGAGCGGAGGCGGGCGCGTAGGTAGGGTACACCTGTATTTTTAGCCACGAGGCTTTTCAATGGATATTTGTTTTCTTTCGGCTACCGACCTAGCCCACCGCATCCGCGCCCGCGAACTGTCTGCACAAGAGGTCATGGCGGCGCACCTCGCGCAGATCGAGCGCGTTAATCCGCATGTCAACGCGATTGTGACGCTGCTACCCGATGGAGCTATGGCGCAGGCGCGCGCCGCCGATGAAGCGCTCGCTCGTGGTGCAAACGTTGGGCCGCTGCATGGCCTGCCGATTGCACACAAAGATCTGACGCTGACCAAAGGCATCCGCACGACGTTTGGCTCGCCGATCTTTGCCGATTTCGTGCCTGACCGCGACGCGCTGATCGTCGAGCGGCTGAAGCGCGCCGGGGCAATCACGCTCGGCAAGACCAACACGCCCGAGTTCGGCGCTGGCTCGCAGACCTTCAATCCGCTGTTCGGCGCGACTCGTAATCCGTATGATTTGACGAAGACGTGCGGCGGATCGACCGGTGGCGCGGCGGTGGCGCTGGCCTGCGGCATGCTGCCGATTGCCGATGGCAGCGACATGGGCGGCTCGCTGCGCAACCCGGCCAACTATTGCAACATCGTCGGCTTCCGCCCGTCGCCGGGCCGCGTGCCTTCCTGGCCGAGCGCGGACGCATGGTCGGCGCTGTCGGTCGATGGGCCGATGGCGCGCACTGTGGCCGACGTCGCATTGATGCTCCAGGCCATCTCCGGGCCGGACGCGCGCGCGCCGATCAGCATCGCCGCGCCGCCGAGCATGTTCGCGCAGTCGCTTGAGCGCGATTTTCGCGGCGCGCGCGTGGCATGGAGCCGCGATCTCGGCGGGCTGCCGGTTGATCCGCGTATTACGAACACAATCGAGGCGCAGCGGCATGTTTTTGAGGCGCTCGGCTGCGTGGTCGAGGATGCCGAGCCGGATTTCGCGGATGCAGATGAAATCTTCAAGGTGTTTCGCGCGTGGGCGTTCGAGATGAGCCACGGCCCGCTGCTGGAGCAACATCGCTCGGAGATGAAGGACACGGTGATCTGGAACATCGAGGCCGGGCGGCAGCTGACCGGACCGCAGATCGGGCAGGCGCGGCGCAAACATACCGAGTTGTACCAGCGCATGCGCGAGTTCATGCAGCGCTACGAGTTCCTGATCTGCCCGGTCAGCCAGGTGCCGCCGTTCGACATAACGCAGGAATATATCACCGAGATCAACGGCCAGCCCATGGAAACCTACATCGACTGGATGCGCTCGTGTTACTACATCACCGTGACGGGACTGCCCGCCGCGTCGGTGCCGTGCGGTTTCACGCCTGAAGGTTTGGCGGTTGGCGTGCAGATCGTCGGGCGCTGGCATGATGATTTCGGCGTGCTCCAGCTTGCGCATGCCTTCGAGCAGGCGACCGGCTTCGGGCAGCGCAGGCCAGACATCGCGAGTCGCTGATAAGTCTACAGACATTACCATGGCAACGCTGTGTCGTACCCATAACAATACACGCCGACAGCTTACAGCGGGCTGTCCCACACGCGCAGGCCGCTTCGGCTGAGCGCAATCGGAATGGGCCGAAACAGCGGATTGGCCTCTGTAATAGCGCGTAGCAGGTTGCGCCGGGCGCTGGCATGCGGGCCGCACAGGAGCGTCACGGAGCCACCATCGCCGCCCGCCCCGTTGACCTTCCAGCCAATTACGTCATGGGTCTGCGCCAACGCAATCAGGGCGCGGGCCTCCGCGCCAATCAAGGCCGGGTGCAGCGCCTGCTGGGCGGCGGTGTTGGCGATCATGGCCTGCCCCAGCGCCTGAAAATCGCCGCCAACCAGCGCGTCACGCGCGCGCACCGCGGCCAGGCGCAACGCTTCCAATGGCGGTGCCGCGCCGCCGGCTCGTTCCAGCCCGGCAATCACCTGTTCGTGGACCGCCGAGGAGTTGTGGGTTTTGCCGAGGAACACCAGCACGAGCCGGCGCTCAAGTTCCCACCATGTAGAATCCGTGAGCGGAATCGGCGAGACGCTGGCATGGGGATACTTGAACATTTCGATGAAGTTCAACGCGCCATAGGCGGCGCAAAGCTGATCTTGAATGCCGCTCTGGAGCCGCAGCCGCTCGGTTTCGACGCGGTGCGCGCGGTAGGCGACCTCATGCGCGGTCATGCGACCGGGCGTCAGCGCATCGAGCGCGCCGATCAATGCCACGCAGACCGACGCCGACGTGCCGGTGGACGCGCCCGCCGGTACTTCGGAGTGAATCGTTATCTCCAGCGCCAGATCTTCGGGCGGGTGCATGTCCGCGATGGCGGCCTCCAGCAAGGGGTGGCGCGCACGACCGGACATGCCAGGCTGCACCGCATAACGATCGCCAAAGTTTTCAGCATGCAGCGTGATCTGGTTGGTGTGTGCCGCGCGGGGATACACCGCAATCTGCGTTTCCACAAATGGAGCCACGCCGATGTTGCAGATCGCACCGTACCCCGCGAACCATGTGTCCGTCCAGCCGCCCATGTCACAGATTCGAATCGGCGCAACGGCGTTGATCACCCGCAGCGGTTGTGCTGCTTTGCTATGCGACATACGCTCTGCTTCGCTTCCATGTCTACGTAAATGACAAAAACTCATTCCCGCCATTATACTGCTACCCGCCGTAGAGCTAAACTCCTTCAACCACCAATCTTGGTATGCTATACTCTCTTCCATGCGGCGCATGCTACAGCTGCGCTGCTGATACCCTGATTTGTTCGGAAGGAACGCATGTGGATGTCATGGCCCGTTTAGCCAAGGCCACCGACGGCCTGCTCTTTTCCAGCGAGGCCGATTACCCGCTGGAGCCGTTTACATGGACCGAATCGGAGCCATTCTCGCCGGACGAGTTGTACAAACTCACGTCGCTGCCGCCATCTACGCCGGTGGCGAAGGAGAGCATTGGCGACTTTTTCGCGCCCGCGCTCTCCCTGGGCGATGAACCGAGCGATGCCACGCGGCAGCGCGTCGCCCGTTTTCGGACAGTGGTCCGTTTGCTGCGGCGTTATTTTCGTGGTCTGGCAGTCTACAAACTTGGCACCGTCGAAATGCCCACCTTTATTGTAGGGCGACTTGCCGATGGGACGATTGCCGGCTTGCGCACGACCGTCGTCGAAACATAAGCCCGCGCTGCTCGCTCTGGTTTCGCCATGAACATCGCCACGTCTGGTGCTCACGACCATTCTGCTGAAAGACATACATATGCGCTTCCAAATAAGTCGATCAACTGCCATTATTATTCTGGTGCTTGGCCTCATCGTTCTGTGGGCGTATTATTCGTCGCGCTCGCCAGCTGGTTCGCCGGTGCCGCAATCGCCACGACCCACGCAGCCAACCAGCGTCCCACCGCCGACCAGCGTTCCTCAGGGCACGCCTGCGAATGGTAATGTGCCAGGCGGCAACCGCAACATGATGCTCGGCAACCCGAGCGGCGCGGTGCATGACGCATCCCAACCGAACAACTATCTGATCGAGCGCCCGCAGTATGTGCTGTCGTACAGCCGCGATCGCGGCATTCCAAACTGGGTGAGCTGGCAATTGACGAAGCGCGATATCGGTGATGTGCAACGCAGCAATAATTTTGTTCCCGACACAACGCTGCCGAAGGGCTGGTACCGGGTCACCACCGACGATTATACTGGCTCCGGTTATGATCGCGGCCACATGACCCCATCGGCTGATCGCAGCGCGACGGTGAAGGACAACCAGGCCACCTTTATCATGACCAACATTGCGCCCCAGGCACCGGACAATAATCGCGGCACATGGGAGCACCTGGAGTCGTTCTCGCGCTCGCTGGTGGCGAAAGGCCACGTCCTGTACATTATTGCTGGCAGCGATGGAACAGCCAGAAAAATTGCCAATGGCAAGGTGACAGTGCCAAAATATACATGGAAGATCGTTGTCGTTATGCCTAAGGGCACGAGTGACATCTCGCGCATCACTGCCGATACGCCGGTGATTGCCGTGCGCGTCCCGAATACAGCAGGAACCAAGCTTGGTGATTGGGATCAGTACCGCGTGAGCGTTGCTGATATCGAGGCGGCCACGGGCTATCATTTCTTCTCGAACCTGCCGCCTGATGTGCAGCAGGCGCTCAAATCGCGTGTTGCTCCGGTACCGACGAACTAAGGAGCCGCCATGCACCTTCATGATATCATCGCGCATTATCACAGCCTGCTCGATGAGAAAAACGCGCCGGAGATCTTCGCGCACCTCGACCGTTCGCTGCGCGAGCGCGGCATGCTGGTCGGCAAGCAGCGCGATCGGCTGGTCTGCTCGGTGCTGCGCCCGCGCTTCATCATCGACGCGCAGTACACGATGCTGGAACGAGCGGCCACGCTGGTCGGGCGAGCGATTCGCAAAATCGGCGCGGCGGCGCTAGAGGATGAGTCGCTGCTGGAGCCGTACGCGCTGACGGCGCAGGAGCGCGAGTTGCTCAGGATCGATCCTGGCTACCTCGGCGCGTCAGTGTTCGGGCGGCTGGATGGCTTTCTGGCGGCGGACGGCAGCACATGTTATTTCGTCGAGTCGAACCTTGAATCTCCGGCGGGTATCGCTTACGACGAGGCGTTGGCCGAGATCTTTAGTGAGCTTGACGTAATGCAAGACTTTCGGCAGCGCTTCCATGCCGAGCCGCTCGCGCACCGCCAGCCGTTGCAGCAACTCCTGCTCGATACCTATCATGCCTGGGGCGGCAGCGGCACGCCGACCGTCGCGATTGTGGACTTCCGCGAGGCGGTAACGATGTCGGAGTTCGTCCACCTGCGCGACCGCTTCATCGCCGCTGGCATGCCGACCGTGGTCGCCGACCCTGACGAACTGCGCTATGAGAACGGGCGGCTGTATGCTGGGAATACGCCAATCGATTTGGTGTATCGCCGCGTGTTGCAGCACGAATTTCTGGCGCGCTACGATTTGAGTCACACGCTGGTGCAAGCGTATGCCGACCATGCCGTGTGCGTCGTCAATCCGTTCCGCACCAAGCCAGTCCACACCAAGCTGATCATGGCGCTCTTGTCGGACGAGGACGGCCCGGCGCACGCGCTGCTCGATGCCGACGAGCGCGCCGCAATTGCCCAACATGTTCCATGGACCCGCTATGTCCATGCTGGCCCGACGCGCTACGTTGGCGAGCGGGTGGATTTGCTCGATTTTGCGCGGCGCAACCGCGAGCGGCTGGCGCTCAAGCCGAATGATGATTATGGCGGCGCGGGCGTGCTGCTTGGATGGGAGACTGACACGGCCACATGGGAACGCACGCTTGCGGCTGCGCAGCATGCCCCGTTTGTGGCGCAGGAGCGCGTGCCGCTGCCAGTGGAGGACTATCCCACCTGGACGGCTGAGGAAGGGCTGCGCTTCACGCCGCGCTACGTTGATTCCGACCCGCTGGTGGTTGGAGATAAAGCGACCGGGTGTTTGACGCGCATCGCCACTACCTCGCTGCTGAACGTCTCGGCGGGTGGTGGCTCCGCGCCGCCGACGTTTCTGGTGCGGGAGCGATAGAGCAAAGGCCAAAGCGCAAAGAACAACCATTCGTGAAACGGGAGTTTGTTCTTTGTTCAGTAAAGAAGCAAGGACTATAACTATGCGCAAGCTCGTTGTTATGCTGCTCCTCATGCTGGTCAGCGCGTCTCTTGCGCACCCAGCCGCCGCTCAGTCCGCCAGCCAGTGTTTCCCGGAAACCGGACAGTGCGTCGGCGGGCGCTTCCAACAATACTGGAATGCCAACGGCGGCCTGCCGGTGTTTGGCTTCCCAATCGGCGATCAGCGCACCATGCAGGGCAGCGAAGGCGCGTTCTCGACCCAATGGTTCGAGCGCGAGCGCTTCGAAGCGCACCCGGAGAATCAACCACCGTATGACGTGCTGCTGGGCCGCCTGGGCGACGAGGCGCTGCGGCGACAGGGACGTGATTGGTTCACCTTCCCGAAGGGTCAGCCGCAGAATGGCTGCCAGTTCTTCCCCGAAACGCAGCACACCGTTTGCGAACCGTTTTTGAGCTACTGGCGCGCGCATGGCCTGGAGTTCGACCGGCGCGCAGGCAAAAGCTACGCCGAGTCGCTGGCGCTGTTTGGACTGCCGCTTTCCGAGCCAGCCATGGAGACCAACAGTTCTGGCTTTACCGCGCTGACGCAATGGTTCGAGCGGGCGCGCTTCGAGTATCTGCCGAATAATCCCGATCCGTACAAGGTGCTGCTTGGTCGGCTCGGCGCGGAATTGTTCGACCCGGCGGCAGTGAGCGGCGCGACTCAATACCATGCTGTGCAGCAGCCCGGCTGGCCGCACCCGCTGGAGGTACCAGTCGGCTTCACAATCGAGGAGGTCGCCAGCGGTCTGACGTCGCCGCGCTTCATGGCCCGCGATCCGTTGGACGGCAGCCTGGTCTACGGCGCGATGACCGCCAACCAGGTTGTGCGGCTGCGCGATACTAACAGCGATGGCCGCTACGATCAGCAGCAGGTCGTCGCTGACGGCCTTACGTTCGTTCATAGCGTCGCCTTCGTGAGTGGCCAGTTGTACGCCGCTGCTGAGGATCGCGTGGTGCGGCTCGGCAACTTCGACGCGAACGGCAGAGCGCAGTCGGTCGAGACGATTCTGCCACTGCCGCAGGGCGCGCGCGATCTGTACAACCACCGCACCCGCACGCTCGTGCAGGGGCCGGATGGCAAATTGTATCTTTCGGTTGGCTCGCCATGCGATGCATGCGAGGACAGCAACCCGCAGCGGGCCGCGCTACTGCGCTTCAACACGGACGGCAGCAACCTCGAAATTTACGCTTCAGGTTTACGTAACACGGTCGGCTTCGATTGGCGTCCGTTCACGAACGAGCTGTGGGGCGCGGACATGGGCCGCAACAACCTCGGTCAGAACAAGGTGGCCGACGAGTTGAATCGAATCGAGCAGGGTCGCACCTACGGCTGGCCGTACTGCTACGACAACAACGTGCCGAACCCGGAATTCAACGATCCGTCGCGCTGCGCGAGCGCCACGCCGCCGGTGTTCAACTTCCCGCCGCACTGGGCGCCGCTCGGCTTCACATTCTACCGTGGCGGCACCTTCCCGCCCAGCTACCAGGGCGACGCGCTGGTCGCGTTCCATGGCACGGCCCGCGACCAGGTGCAGGATCTCGGTGGCTACAACGTCGTGCGGGTGCGCTTCAAGGACGATCAGCCAGTTAGCATGGAAGATCTCGTGCACGGCTGGAACGCCAGTGGCGACACGTGGGGCCGTCCCGCCGGGCTGCTGGAAATGCCCGATGGCAGCCTGCTGATTTCTGACGATGCCAGCGGGCGAATCTACCGGCTGCGGTATGTGGGGTGAAGCCACGCATTGAGCATCATTCCCCAACAGCACTCTGGCCCTCAAGCACTGTTGGCTGCGGGAACGGGCGGCGGAACGTGAACGCATACGCGCTTTCGCCATGGGCAACAAGATACTCGAGCCGCTCACGCCCTTCATACATGGTCGGCGTGTAGCCAGCCGGCACCCACCACAGCGCGATATACGGCTCGGCGTGGCGCTCGAACCATTCGCGCCGCCGCCGCATCGAGGCAGCATGCGCGCTGCGATAAGTGTACTCGCGCAGTGCTTCAACTGTTTCCCATGTTGACAGGTTGATCAGAATCATGTCGTCGTCATACGGGCGAATCGAGGTCGAGGAGCCGTCCTCGGATTGCAGCCGCCAGACAAAGCCGGGGCTTTCGTCGGCCAGTTGGTTAAGCGGGTCGAGCAATTCGACGAAATCGGCCAGTTCCGCACTGTCGAGCGGCGCGCGCATACGGGCGATGTTATACAACGCGAGGTGATAACGATCGGCGGACATGATGCCTCCTGTTCAAACAAAAACATCACAATTGGGCTGTGCCATGGTACCATATGAATAATGCGATTTCGATTGCGCCAAAATCAGCGCCTGTGACGTTTATTCATACGACACATACTCGTTTACGTTTTGCCAGAGGAAAGCCATGCTCGCGCGCGCCTTTCGCTTCATCTGCCTCCAGCTTGTGCGCCTGTTTTATCCACGGATCGTCGTCGACGGGGCGGAGCGCATCCCGCCTGACAAGCCGGTATTGTTCGTGCTGAATCACCCCAACGGCCTGCTCGATCCGCTGGTGCTCATGATCGGCACTCGGCGGCAGATCTTTTTTCTGGCGAAAAATACATTTTGGCGCAATCCCTTAGGGCGATTCTGCATGGAGGCGTTCGGCGCGCTGCCCGTCTTCCGTCAGCGGGACGAGGACCGGCTGGACGGCGTGGCGGGCGACCGGGCGGCCAAAAACGAGCAGACCTTTGCCCGCTGTCGGGCGCTGCTACGGCATGGCCGCGCGCTGGCGCTGTTCCCGGAAGGCACGACCCATTCCGGCACGTCACTGCTGCCGCTGCGGGCGGGCGCGGCGCGCATCGCGCTCAGCGCCGAGGCCGAGAACGACTGGCAACTCGACCTGCAAATTGTGCCAGTTGGCCTCTGGTATTCAGATAAAACGCTGTTCCGCACCTCGGTCTTGCTGGCGGTCGGCCAGCCATTTGACATAAAACTACTTAGTGAAAGCTACAGCACTGACCCTGAAGCGACCATCCGCAATCTCACGCGGTCCATGGAGGAGCGGCTCGATCCCATCGTGCTGCAAGCCGAAAACGCCGATCTGCTGCGCGGCATCACGGCGGTGGCGGCATGGACCGGCCCCGGCACGGACGGCCTGACGCTGGAGGAGCACCACGAGCAAGCCATGAAGCTCCTGCGCGGCTATGAGCGGCTGCATCGCAGCGATCCGGCGCGGCTCGAGGCTATCGCGCAGCATGCCCGCCGCTACGCCGACGCGCTGCGGACACTTGGCGTGCGCGACCCATGGCGGCTGGAGCTGAACGACATCTACCGCGCGCGGCTGTTCGGCCTGTTTGCGTGGCTGCTGCTCGGCGCGCTGCCCGCGCTGGTCGGCGCGGCGCTGAGTTACTGGCCCTACCGCCTGGCGCGTCCGGTGGCGTTGCACTTCGCCGGACCGTACCCGGAATTGTACGGCACGGTCAAGCTCATCGCGGGCGCGGCGCTCATCTTGCTCTGGTTTATTGTGCTGGCCGTGTTGTGCGGCATGGCGTGGGGCGCGGGCTGGGGCGTGGGGCTGTTCCTGTGCATGCCAGCTTTTGGCTACATCGCGCTGCGCTGGGGCGAACAGTGGCGCGAACTGCGCGAAACACTTGGCTACGCATGGCTGTATGTGCGCCATGCCGCGCTGGTGCAGGAGCTTGCGGGCATGCGCGCGGCGCTGGCGGCAGAGATCAGCGCCGCGATGCAGGAGGTGGAGGCCGCGCCACGCCATGAGGAGCGTATTCACGTATGATTGTTCACCACAACGACACGAAGACACGAAGGGCTTCAGAAGAAGCTAATAGAGAAGTCAAATAGACAGCAGACAACCATGTCATTTCGAGCATAGCGAGCAATCGCTCCAGAGCGATTGCTCAGTGCGTTCGGAATGACAAACTGTCCAGGATTTATGTAATCTTTCTATAACCTCTTTGTGCCTTCGTGGTTATTTGAAAGATATTGGCTCTAACCCGTTCCCAGCCGTCCATCCGTCACCAGCGGCTCAAGCAGGCGTTGCGCCTGCTCAAGATGGTTGCGATGGATGCCGCCCACCGAATACTCGGTACCGACAATCAGGCTCAGCGCGGCGTTGATGTCGTTCAGCGCGCTGCGCCGCTGCTGCGCATCCGTCGAGGTGCTATCCTGCCGCAGCATGTCAATCAGGCGATTACGGAGTTGCACCACGGTGCGCTCGGCCTGATCCACTTCTTCTTTCAATTCGCTCGGCTTCTGTTTCAATGATGTTTGGAGCAGATCGATGGCGTGCTGGCATAGTTCGGTCAACGTGGTGATCTGTTGGGCTGCTGTCATCGCTGTTCTCCTGCCATGCTGATCCTGCCCTCGCCTGCAGTTGGCGCGCCCGGCTGGGTGAAGCGGAAATAATCCTCGGGCCGCAGCGCCGACTTCCTTCCCGCGAAAACCATTACCGTGCGCTGCGTGAAGCCACCGATGAGCGTGCTGATTGCTGCTCCCATGGTTAACGTGCGAGAACCGCGCCCAAACAGCATGTTTATAGTGCGCAGAAGAATCGGTACGGCAATGCCCAATCCCTGCTCGCCAAAGCGGTGCGCGCTGTCGAGCGGCGGCTGCTTGACCGGCGTTTCAAGCTCCTGCCGCTTCCATTCCTGTTCGACCGCAACGCTGAGAACCGACTCCGTCAAGTTAGCAATTAGCGCCAACCGCTCTATGCGGCGCAACACGCTCTTCGGCGCTCCACTGATCGCCAGAATCAACGACAGCATGGACGAGCCGGTCGCCATGGCCGACACGCCAAACAAGGCCGGAAGCCGCTTGTAGGCTGCCGCCCAGAGTGGCACGCTTGTGGCGGAGAGCAGCACGCCGGTGTAAACTGACATCATCATGCCAGCCAGCGCCGCCGGAATGCCGAACAATCGCGCCAGCCAGCGGCCCGCGCGCAGCCCAAACAGATCATCGAGCGCCTGTCCGGCGGCCACAAGACCAGACAGCGCGCCAAAGATCGCCAGCGTCCACGAGCCGATCGACATAGCCGATGTCTTGCGGAAGATGCGCAGCATGTTGAACCAGCGCTGCGGTGTGTGCAGATCAGCGATCAAAAAGATCGGACTGAGCATGGCACCAACCAGCGCCGTGTAGCGCCCGGCGCGTACCACGCTGCGATCGCGATGCCCGCCGAACAGATCGGCAATCGTGGCAATGATCTGCGACGCGCCCGCGATGCCGCCGATAAAAAAATAGATCGTGATCAGCCAGCCCCAGGAGGGCTCCTTCAGCACGGGACGCCCGTAGTAGGTTTCGCCTTCATAGATTTTAATTGGTTGATCGCGCTGCCCTTTGTTTCGGCGCGACTCGTTGCGACCGTAGAACCCGCGATCGTTGGGTGGTGTGGTCATGCGCTGCTCCTCACTCATCGTCGCCAAGAAACGTTA
>DASTWM010000428.1:0-8059 GCA_035765855.1 Roseiflexaceae bacterium | reverse complement strand
GTAATCGAGAATTTTGTCGACCTTGGTCTGGTCGGCCACACCAAACAGAATCGCCAGTAGATTACCCAGCGTGTCGAAGCGGTCGGCGTATTCGCGAAAGGCCATGTACGGCAGGTAGAACGGGCGCTCGACCAGTTCCGTCTCGACGCGCTTGCGGATGTACAGCCATTCCTTGCGCTCGCGGCTGATCCAGTCGAGGTCGTTCGGCTCCTCCGGGCCGACCCACAGGAGCGCGTTGATCTTGCGGCGCACATCAGCTGCGCTGTCAATGTACCGCTGGCTGTCTTGCCCAAGCGCCTGCGCCAACTGCGCCATGCACGTCCATGCCGCATAGTACAGCACGTTGTCGAACAGCACGTTATAGCGGTTGGCGAACAGATCGGCCCAGTCCATCGCCTCGTGAACTTCCAGCAGCCCGCACTCGTTCGAGTCCTGATAGCGCAACCAGAGCAGCGCCCGCTCAAGGCTCGGCCACGCATCGCGAAGAAACACCAGATCATGGTGTGCGATGGTGTTGGCGTAGTGGCCGATGATGTACCACAGGTTGCCGTCCACGCAGCCCGCGTGAATCGTGTCCTCAACCGCTACGCCTGGCTTGCCAGCTACCTCGAGTTGGCTGCCATGCGCGACCAGCGCCGGGTCGTACACATGCGTGAAGCCGACGTTGTGCGGAATCTTGCCGAGCGGCGACTGGAAGCGGCGCAGCGTCTCCAGCGAGCGGCGGTGAATGGCCGCGCCTTCCGGGTCGCGGCAGAGCAGCAAGCCCAGGCCGCAGATCATGCTATCGCGCGCCCAGACCTGCTGGTAGGCCCGGCTTGCGCCGAGCAGCCCTAGCTCGCCGCCATTTGCGAGCAATTGTCGCTCAGCGTGATCGCGGGCCTCGTTGATGCGCGTTCCGTCCTTGTTCATGGTTGCTTTTGCCACAGAGGATACAGAGAAAGAAAATATAAACGCTGTGTCCTCTGTGGCTGTATCACGCCGTCACCTGCGCCCATGCTGGCTCATCGGCTTTGCCCGCGCTGCCGAGAAAATGGTTCATCTTTTCCAGCACCGTGCTGAACACCGCCGCCTGGGCTTTGGCGCGCTGATCGTCTGGCAGTGCATTCATTTCGTCGTTCGTCAGCCGCTCGCTGCGCCCCAGCGCCTGCAAGGCAGCAACTTCCAGATCAGTGGCGATATTAACCTTGCTCACGCCGCCGCCCGGCAGCCGAATCGCGTTGCCGACCATCTCGGCAGGCACGCCCGAGCCGCCATGCAGCACCAGATGCACAGCAGTGCGCGCCCGAATCGCCTGGAGCCGCGCGTAATCTACGCGCGGCTGGCGCACTTCATACACGCCATGCGCCGTGCCGACCGACACCGCCAGCGCGTCCACGCCGGTCTGCGCTACAAATAAGGCCGCCTCGTCCGGGTCAGTGTACAACTCGGTGTCGTCGTCGGTTTCGACAAAATCAGTCGTGCCGATCCGCCCAAGCTCGGCCTCGACCGAGACGCCATGCTCGTGGGCGTAGTCTGCCGCCTCGCGCGAGCGGGCGATGTTCTCCTCAAGCGGCAGCTCCGACGCATCGATCATGACCGACGTGAAGCCCGCATTGATGGCAGCGGCAATGGTTGCCATGTCTTTGGTATGGTCGAGGTGCAGCACCACCGGAACCGAGATCGACTCGGCGGTAAGCTGCTGATAAAATTCAGTGGCAAACGCATCCGGCGTCACGCCATAGCGCCGAAACTCGTTCGACGAAATTTGCACAATCAGCGGCGAGCGCGCCTGCTCCGCCGCCAGCAGCACCGGGCGGATCATGGCCGTGCAGCGCGGCGAAAACGAGCCAAGCGCGTACCCGCCGCGTTCGGCAATCGGCAGCGCTTCACGCAGCGTGATCACATTATGAGGACGTTCACCCGTTGGCATGATCTTTCCTCTCTAGCAGCACACCGCGCGCTGCCATTTCGCAAATTGCTCAAAACGCTCCATGTACATCTGATGCCGCTCCATGTCTGGCTCAATTGTCGTGCCTGGCTGCGCCGCCGCGACCGCCAGCGCCTCGTCGGCATCGCGGTACACGCCGCAGCCAATGCCCGCAATCAGCGCCGCGCCGAACAGCGTGGCCTCATCGGTTGCGGGAATATGAATCGGCGCGCCGTACACATCGGCCTTAATCTGGAGCCAGCGCCGGTTGCGCGTGCCGCCGCCCGCCGCAGTGATCGCCTGAACGGGCTGGTCAGTCACTGCTTCCGCCGCCTGCCGAATCAATTCCATCTGGTAGGCCGTGCCTTCCAGCACCGCCTTGAGCAAATCGGCGCGGGTGTGGCTGGCGCTCAGACCAATGAATGCGCCGCGCGCTGCCGGGTTGTGACATGGCGCGCCACTGCCACGCAGGTGCGGCAGGTAGATAATATCGCCTCGCTCGGCGTCCATGCACTTTTCCAGCGCCGCGATCTGCTCATAGGACAGCGGCGGGTCGCTCAGCATGTGGCTGATCCATTCCAGAGAGCCGCCCGACGCCGAGCAGCCGCCAATCCAGTACAGCCCATCGTGAAACGGCATGATGCCAAACGTCAAGCCGGAGCGGGCCATGCGCTCGTCAATTGTTTGCTCATGAAGCGTGCCGACCAGCGCCTCAGCCGTGCCCATCGAGTCGAATACGCAGCCTGGCAGCGTCGCGCCCGCCCCGAACGCGGCGCACACATGATCATGGCCGGCGATGACAACTGGAACGCCGTGTTGCAGACCTAGCTGAGTTACAGCAGCATCAGAAAGCGTGCCAACTGGCGTGCCGCTTGGGAGAACTGGTGGAAACAGATCAGCGGACAAATTGAACTGTTGGAGCCAATCATCATGCCAGCGCCGCTCGGCCAGGTTGAACGCATAGGTGCGCCCGGCCAGCGATGGATCGGTTGCGATCTGGCCAGTCATGCGGTAGGCCACGTAATCTGCGACCGACAGCCATGTCGCATCGTCCAGCGCATCCGTCGCATGGTCGCGCACCCACAGCGCCTTCGCTAAACTACATTTGAAACTGGCGTAGATACCAAAGGCGCGAAACCGCTCAAGCTCTGATCCATGGCTTGCAAATTGTTCGGCAGACGCTTCAGCGGATGGATCGAACCATGGAAAAAAGGGCGTGCGCGGCGCGCCACTGCGCCGGTCGAGCAGCAGCCCGGTCTCCGCCATGCTGGCAATGCCGACGGCTGCAATTGCTGGACGGCCTGCCGCAGTGATGGCATCATGAATCGCGTGAAGCACAGTTTGCCACACCGCCTCTGGCGCGTAGGTGACCGAGCCCCAGCAGACCTCGCCGGACGGCATGCGCGCGCTCGCGAGCTGTAGCGCCCGGCCATCTTCGTGAAAAAGCCCGGCCTTGCAATGGGTTGTGCCAACATCAACAACCAGAAGGGCCATGTGGTGCCCCGTTCTAGCACGTCATGCGGCGCGAATGCGCGGGTGGGTCGCCATGGTCATTGTGCGGATGCACGCGGCATATTCGTTCGTTACGAGTCTTTAATAATGTGAATTTATCACATTTTATGTTATTCGTCAACAACGTAACCTGCATCGAAGGCCTCTGAAACCTGTCAGGTCAGCAGCGGGGCGGATGTAGATGATTGCGGCAGCACCTGCTTGCTGACTGACAGGTTTGAACGACCTTATTCGGGTATATCATCGTAGCGACGCCTCTTGTGGGCGTCGGGCTGCGCGATTCGGGTATATCATCGTAGCGACGCCCCTTGTGGGCGTCGGGCTGCGCGTTATGAATAGTCGGGCGGCACCCACGAGGGGTGCCGCTACACAAGTAACCGTTTATTTTGGAAATGTTCATGCGCCGGGCAAGGGAGCAACGGCATGCCTCCCGGTATTCACAGATAATTGAAACTAAAACGAAAGCTATTGACAGCAAAATGAAACTGGATAATAATAACTGTATTATCTTCATGCTTTTACAAAGGAATAAACAAGCAGCGATGGAAAGCATACGCGAACAGATAACAGCATAGCTCGAACGCGCATTGCTCGCTCGATAATCGCAAGGTGAAACAAAGCGCAAGGAGGCAACATGACCAACGGTTCTGCAACAACGGAACAGGTGCGCAACGCATATGCGCTGGCGCAGGAGCGCTACGCCGCGCTGGGTGTAGATGTCGAGCAGGCGCTTGCCACGCTGGCCGGCATTCCGATCAGCCTGCACTGCTGGCAGGGCGACGACGTGGCGGGCTTTGAAAACCCTGAAGGCGAGTTGTCGGGCGGCATTGCGGCGACGGGCAACTACCCCGGCAAGGCCCGCACCGCCGACGAATTACGCCAGGATCTCGACATGGCCTACAGCCTGATTCCCGGCACACACCGCCTGAATCTGCACGCGATCTACGCCGAGACCGACGGCAAGCAGATTCCGCGCAACGAGCTTCAGCCGGAGCACTTCGCCGGTTGGGTCGCGTGGGCCAAGGAAAACGGCCACGGCCTCGATTTCAACCCGACATGCTTTTCACACCCGCTTGCCGACGAGGGCTTCACGCTGGCGAGCTATGATGCGAACATTCGCCAGTTCTGGATCGAGCACTGCATCGCCTGCCGCCACATCGGCGCGTACTTCGGGCGCGAACTTGGCACACCATGCGTGACCAATATCTGGATTCCCGACGGCTATAAAGACACGCCCGCCGACCGCAAAACGCCGCGCGAGTTGCTTAAGCAATCGCTCGACAAAGTGTTCGCCGTGCCGATTGACAAGCAGTACAACCTCGACGCGGTTGAGAGCAAGCTGTTCGGACTCGGCGCGGAAAGCTACACGGTCGGCTCGCACGAGTTCTACCTCGGCTACGCGATCACCAAGGACGTGTTGCTGTGCCTCGATAGCGGCCATTTCCACCCGACCGAAACGATCTCCGACAAAATCTCGGCGGTGCTGCTGTACATCGACCAGATTCTGCTGCATGTCAGTCGCGGCGTGCGCTGGGACAGCGACCATGTCGTGACATTCAGCGACGATTTGCAGGCGATCATGCAGGAAATCGTGCGCAGCGACGCGACCGAGCGCGTGCATGTCGGGCTGGACTTCTTCGACGCCAGCATCAATCGGGTGGCGGCCTGGGCAATCGGCACGCGCAACGCCCTGAGGGCCATGCTGGTGGCGTTGCTGGAGCCACGCGAGCGCCTGCGCCAGCTTGAGCGCGACGGCGACTACACGGCTCGGCTGGCGCTGCTCGAAGAGCTGAAGGGCATGCCGTTCGGCGCGGTGTGGGACTACCACTGCACGCAGCAGAATGTGCCGGTTGGCATGCAGTTCATCGACGAAGTGCGGCAGTACGAGCGGCAGGAGCTTGCCCAACGGGCATAGCTCATCCTCCCCATTGTTTTGCGTTGTCATGCTGAACGAAGTGAAGCATCTCTTTGAGCTACAACGAGACTCTTCGCTTCGCTCAGAGTGACAAAATAGGTTGACCAAGCATGGCAGACACAACCGTTCTCGCAATTGACCTTGGCGCGGAGTCGGGCCGCGTCATGGCCGTTCATTACGACGGCGCGGCGCTGCGGCTGGAAGAATTACACCGCTTCCCGAACGTGTCGGTGACGGTGCGCGGCACGCTGTTCTGGGATGTGCTGCGGCTGTGGAACGACATCCAGATCGGCATCGGCAAGGGCAAAGCGCACCAGCCAGCCTCGCTCGGCGTGGACACATGGGCGATCGACTTCGGCCTGCTGGACCGCGACGGCGCGCTGCTCGGCAACGTCGCGCATTACCGCGATAACCGTACCGACGGCATGATGGAGCGCGTGTTTGCGCAAGTCAGCAAGGCAGACGTGTTCGCGCAGACCGGCATTCAGTTCATGCCGATCAACACCTTGTACCAGTTGATGAGCATGGTGGAAGCTCAATCACCGCAACTCGCCGCCGCGCAGACGTTCCTGACCGTGCCCGACCTGCTGAACTACTGGATGACCGGCGCGAAGGTGTGCGAATTCTCGAACGCGACCACCACACAACTGTTCAACCCGCGCACCGGCGCATGGGCCACCGACCTTATGGACGCGCTCGGCATTCCGTCGCGCATCTTCCCCGACATCGTGCAGCCCGGCACACAACTCGGCAGCTACGACGGCGTTCCAGTGATCGCGCCCGCCACCCACGACACCGGCAGTGCGGTCGCGGGCGTGCCTGCCAAAACGCCGAACTACGCCTATATCAGCAGCGGCACGTGGAGCCTGGTCGGGCTGGAGGTGCCGGAGCCGGTGATCAACGACGCGGCGCTGCGCGCGAACGTGACCAACGAAGGCGGCGTGTACGAGATGTATCGGCTACTCAAAAACGTGATGGGGCTGTGGATCGTGCAGCAGTGCCGCGCCACATGGCAGCGCGAAGGCCGCAGCTACGGCTACGACGAGCTTGTGCAGCTGGCTCAAGACGCGCCGCTGCTTCAGTCGTTCTTCAATCCTGACGACGCGCGCTTCTTGCCGCCCGGCGATCACCCGGCCCACGTTCGGGCATGGTGCGCGGAACACGGCCAGCCTGCGCCGGAAACGCATGGCGCGATTGTCCGCAGCGTGCTGGAAAGCCTGGCGCTGGCCTACTGGCAGGTGATCGACAATCTGGAGGCATTGTCCGGCCAGACCGTTGATGTCATTCATGTCGTCGGCGGCGGGGCGCAGAACAGGCTGCTGTGCCAGATGACCGCCGACGCGACCGGCAGATCGGTGCTGGCCGGGCCAGTCGAGGCGACCGTGCTCGGCAACGCGGTTGTTCAACTGATCACGCTGGGCGAGTTGCGCGACATCGCCGAGGGGCGCGAACTGATTGCCCGCACCAGTTCGCTGACACGCTACGAACCACAGGAGCGCGAGGCATGGGAAGAAGCGTACGGGCGATATCAACAATTGGTAGCCACAGAGCGCTAAGAGATGATGCGATGATACTAAACACCCATGTCATGCTGAATGCAGCGGAGCGGAATGAAGCATCTCGTTGGACAACATCGAGATGTCTCGCTTCGCTCAACATGACAATGACGTACAAAAGGAAATATCTATGACTGACAAACAGTTTGGACATGTCAACTATGCATGGGACGACACCAGGGCCGCGAAGCTCGATCCGGTCGAGCGGCTGGTGTACCGTTCCAACATTCTGGGCGACGACCAGCGCATCACCAACACGGGCGGCGGCAACACCTCGTCCAAGCTCAGCATGCCCGACCCGCTGACCGGTGAGGAGGTCGAGGTGCTGTGGGTCAAGGGATCGGGCGGCGACCTGCGCACCTCGAAGCGCGAGAACTTCGCCTCGCTGCACCTCGACAAACTTGAGTCGCTCAAGTCGATTTACAACGCCGCCGACGAGAAAGGCCCCAAGACGCCGATCGAGGACGAGATGGTCGCGCTGTACCCGCACACGACCTACAACCTCAACCCGCGCGCCAGTTCGATTGACACGCCGCTGCACGCCTTCGTACCGTTCAAATATGTCGATCACACCCACCCAAACGCGGTGATTGCGGTCGCCGCCGCTAGGAACGGCAAGGAGATCAGCCGCATGATCTACGGCGATGAGGTCGGATGGGTAGATTGGCAGCGGCCCGGCTTCGATCTGGGCCTGGTCATGGAGCAGATATCCCGCGCAGCGCCGCATGTCAAAGGGCTGGTTATGGGTCAGCATGGACTGATCTCTTGGGCCGACGATGAGAAAGCGTGCTACGAAACGACGCTCACGCTGATCGAGAAGGCCGCGCAATTCATCGAGGATCATGACAAAGGCGAGCAGACCTTCGGGGGCCAGCGCTACGCCGCGCTCGGCGAGCGGGAGCGTGCTGATTTGCTTGACAATGTCGTGCCAGCATTGCGCGGCATGGTTTCGCAACAGAACCGCTTCATCGCCACGGTGCAATCTGATGAAGCGATTCTGCGCTTCGTCAACAGCAACGACGCGCCGCGCCTGGCCGAACTCGGCACCTCATGCCCCGACCATTTCCTGCGCACCAAAATCAAGCCGCTGTACGTCGACTGGAACCCGCAGAAAGAAGACCAGGCCGCGCTGCTCCAGAAGCTTGAGCAAGGGCTTGAGCAATATCGCCG
>DASTWM010000427.1:0-12171 GCA_035765855.1 Roseiflexaceae bacterium | reverse complement strand
TTCATCCGCGAGGACGTGCGCGACACGCTGGTCGAGGCGGTGCGGCGGGCCGAGCTCTGGCTGGGTGAGAACATGCGGCGCGGCAGTAAAATGATTGGCTTCGAGCGGCAGGATTGGGTGCAGTTCCCTATGGGCGCGGTGCGCGAGGCGCTGGTCAACGCGGTGGCGCACCGTGACTACACCGTGCGTGGCGAGGGCATCCGCATCGCGCTGTTCGGCGACCGGCTGGAATGCTATTCGCCGGGGCGGCTGCCGGGCCATGTCACGCTGCAAAACCTTCAGCAGGAGCGTTTCTCGCGCAACGAGACGCTGGTGCAGGTGCTGGCCGACTACGGCCTGATCGAGCGGCTGGGCTACGGCATCGACCGCATGCTGCGGCAGATGAACGACGCCGGGCTGCCGCCGCCGGAGTTCCGCGAGACCGCAGCCGGCTTCCTGGTCACGCTGCACGGCCATGTCGTCGAGGAGCACACTGATGTGGGGGGCGTGGACGTGAGCGAGTGGCGGCGCATGGGCCTGAACGAGCGCCAGATCGGCGGGCTGCTGCACCTGGCCGAGCACCGCCGCATCACCAACCGCGACCTGCAAGACATGGCGCCCGACGTGTCGGCAGAAACGATTCGCCGCGACCTGGCCGATCTGGTCGAGCGCGGCCTGCTGCTCAAGGTCGGCGAGAAGCGCGGCACGTACTACATCCTGAAATAACTTGCACATGTGTTTATAAAGCGGTATACTATAAAGGAATGCGACGCCACGCGTTGATGTGGGGCCGCGTATTTCTTGCGAGGGGGGGTGAAAAGCGAACGACTCACAGCCCAGGCTGTGGTGTCAAGCGAAAGAATGCGAATAGAACGACGCGACGGCGAAACCGTCGACCAGTTGATTCGTCGCTTCAACAAGATCGTTGTCGCCGAACGTATCACCAAAACCTATCGCGAGAAGATGCACTTCGTCTCGAAGAGCGAACAGCGCAAGGAAAAAGCACGCCGTGCCGAGCGCAATCGGCGCAAGCGGGTAGCGCAGGTTCGTTAGCCAGGTTATTTTGACATGCAGACGCGCAGTATTGTGGGCCTTCGCTCATGATCTGCGCGTCTGTTGTCAGTTATACAAATGTTCTGACGGAGGCCACTTCTGCTTGAGGCAGGCTTCCGATACACATAAAGTTTTTTACCCTCTCCCATGAGGACATTGACATGTTTAATAAATTAACAAGTGTTGAAGATCGCTATAATGAGCTTTCTGAGATGATGGCCCAGCCGGATGTCGTCAACGACTACCAGCGGCTTCAGCAACTCGCTCGCGAGCAGCGCGAACTCGAAGAGGTCGTTGCGGCGTTCCGCGAATACACCGAAGTGCAGCGCCAGATCGACGACACGCAGATGCTGCTCAACGACGGCGCGGACCCGGAGATGCGCGAGCTTGCGCAGGAAGAACTCGATCAACTGCGCGCGCAGGTGCCTGAGTTGGAAGAGCGACTCAAGATTCTGCTGCTGCCGCGCGACCCGAATGACCAAAAGAATGTCATTATTGAAATTCGGCAGGGCGAGGGCGGCGATGAAGCGGCGCTCTTCGCCGCCGACCTGTTCCGCATGTTCACGCGCTATGCCGAAGATCATGGCTGGAAATCTGAGGTCGTCAACGTCAGCGAAAACGGCGTGGGCGGCTTCAAAGAGGTTGTGTTCGAGATCGCTGGCGAGGGCGCGTACAGCCGCCTGAAGTACGAGGGCGGCGTCCACCGCGTGCAGCGCGTGCCAGCCACCGAAGCGCGCGGGCGCATTCACACCTCCACGGCGACCGTTGCCGTGCTGCCGGAGGTTGAGGACACCGACGTGGAGTTGAAGGCCGAAGATTACCGCGTGGACGTGTACCGTTCGGGCGGCCATGGCGGCCAGGGCGTGAACACCACCGACTCGGCGGTGCGGATCGTGTACAGGGGTGGCACGCCGGAAGAAATTGTGGTGACATGCCAGGATACCCGCTCGCAACTTAAGAATAAGGATCAGGCGCTGAACGTGTTGCGCGCCAAGCTGTTCGCGCGCGAAGAAGAGCGGCGGCGGCGCGAGTTGGGCGAGTCGCGGCTGGCGCAGGTCGGCACCGGCGAGCGCGCGGAAAAAATCCGCACCTACAACTTCCCGCAGGACCGCGTGACCGACCACCGCATCGGCCAGAGCTTCTCGAACCTGCCCGGCCTGCTCAATGGCGACCTCGACCGCATGATTGACGCGCTGATTGTGGCCGACAATGCGCAGCGACTGGAAGCCGTTGGCATGTCATAATGTTTGTGCAGGTATGCTACAATGAATTATGTAACGACAGTCGGTTGAAACATCACGCATTCATAGATTGTAAACACACAACAAAGGGGCATCGCCGCGCGACGCTCCTTTTTTTGCCCCTTGCTACGGCACCGCTTCAAATATGGGAGGATCTGAGTGGACATGCGTCAGTCGCCGTCTGCGTCGCTCGGCATGTTGATCGCCGAGATGCCTAAAGTCGAGCTGCACCTCCATCTGGAGGGTGCCGTTCGGCCTGCCACGCTGCTCGCGCTCGCGCGCCGCAATCAGGTCGAATTGCCAGTCAGCGACGAAGGGGCGCTCCGGGGCTTGTTCACCTACCAGGCACTTCAGGATTTCCTCGCGCTGTTCATGGCCCTGGTGCGCGTGCTGCATCGCGGCGAAGATTTCGAACAAATCGCATTTGAACTGGGCGAAGATCTGGCCGCGCAGCGTGTCCGGTACGCCGAAGTCATGCTATCGGCGGCTCAATATTATCAACGCGGAATCGACCTGCATGAAGTTATCCAGGGGACGCTGGCTGGCTTTGCGCGCGCCCACCAGGCGTTTGGCACGCGTATGAACCTCGTGTTGGATTATGGCCGGCAGTGTGGCCCAGAAGCAGCATGGCAGCTTCTTCATGTCGCCCGGCAGTATGTTCCTGCTGGCCTGGTCGGCTGGTCGATCGGCGGCAACGAACCTGATTTTCCACCCGAACTATTCGCCGAGGTATTCAGCGCCGCCCGGCAGGCCGGACTGCACACCATGGCACACGCGGGCGAAGTGAGCGGGCCGCAGAGCGTGTGGGGCGCAATCGAAGCGCTGCATGTGGAGCGGATCGGCCATGGCATCCGCGCGGTTGACGACCCGGCGCTGCTTGCGGTGCTGCGCGAACGCGGCATCACGTTGGATGTCTGCCCGACCAGCAATCTATACACCGGCGCGGTCGCAAGTCTGAGCCAGCACCCGCTCCGCCGCCTGTTCGATGCTGGCGTGCCAATCACGCTGAACACCGACGACCCAACGCTGTTCAACACCACGCTTATCCATGAATACCGCGTCGCCGCCGCAGCCTTTGGCTTCACCGCTGACGAATTGACGGCGCTGGTGTGCAATGGCGCGCGGGCCGCCTTTCTACCGCTCGAAGAGCGGCAGGCGCTGGAGCAGCAGCTTCGAGCAGGTATTGCCAGCTTACGCGCGGCGCTCGGTGTCTAAACTCATGCAGCGGGCGCATCACTCGCCAGCGGCGCGCTCCCGCATCTGCTCTGGCGCCATGGGTGTGTACACGCGCACCTGCGCGGCATCTTCCGCATCCTGCAGCAGTTGAACCGGCGTATAATACAGCACGGGATGCATCAGATTCGGCGCAATTTCAGCCAGCGGCATGAGCACATAGGCGCGCTCCGCAAGGCGCGGATGCGGAATGAGCAGCCGATACGTGTCAATAATGACCGAATCGTAGAATAGAATGTCGAGGTCAATCGGGCGCGGGCCTTGAACGCGGCTGCTGCCAAGCTTACGCTCAATTTTCTGAAGCTCAATCAGCAGATCGATTGGAATGAGGTCGGTCATGCAATGCGCTACCGCGCTCAAGAGGGTATCGTTTCGGACGACACCAAGCGGTTGGGCAGCATACAAATGCGAAACTTCATGTACGTCCATAATGGCGCGCATGTGCTGCACGGCAGCGCGCATGGAGGCCAATCGATCACCAAGACTACTGCCAAGGCCGATGTAAACGCTGTGCGTTCGCACATTACACCTCTTCCGCCACGACAAGTTAGCCCCACATGTTGATCGCCGGGGATCAAAGAGGGATTCTATTGTACCGAGTTACACGATGATTTTCAAGTAGCTGTTTTTACTAAAGGTAGTAACGACACCATGACGAATGCACAATGGCAAAAGCTGCGCTTCTGCTCGCGCTGCGGTGCCGAGCTGGGCAGCCACGTGGCAAACGGGCGCGAACGACCGGCATGCCCGGCTTGCGGCTTTGTGGTCTACCTCGATCCGAAGGTTGCCTGTGGCGTGCTGATCGAGCGCGCTGGGTGCGTGCTGCTGGTGCAGCGGCGCTTCGAGCCGGGGCGCGGGCTGTGGTGTTTGCCAGCCGGATTTGAAGACGCCGACGAGTCGCCTGAAGAGGCCGCCCGCCGCGAGGCGCAGGAGGAGACTGGCCTCGACGCGACGCTCAACGGGTTGTTGGGCGTGTATCACTACACCGACGATCCGCGCGGCGCGGGCATTCTGCTGATCTACCGCGCCCAGATTGCGCCAGATGCCGAGCCGATCGCGGGCGACGACGCACAGGCGGCGGCGTTCTTCGCGCCCGACGCGCTGCCTGCGATTTCGCACCACACCCACCGTGCCGCGCTGAACGATTGGATCAACAGCAGGGCGCGTGCATGAGCGCAGACGCGCTGGCTTCCGCAATTCATATGGGATGCACAGCACAGATTGCGGCAGTATAACCAAATGTTTGCATAATTCAACCGAGCTTGTCGCTGTGAAAATGGTATAATTGAAGTGCCTTTGACCTTCTTGTGTGGTGTGCCAGCGGCCATGTTAGAGCGCCGAACACGGCGATCCCAAACGTTCAGATGCCTGGTTCTGGCACATACGGGCGCACAAGCGTGAACCGATGAGGCACACGATGGACCAGAAAACCTTGTTTGGCGGCTGGTTGCAGCAGCGGCGAACGGCGCTTGACTGCACCCAGGAGGAACTGGCCCAGCGCGTTGGATGCACACTGGAAATGATCCAAAAAATTGAAATCGACATGCTCCGCCCATCTCCGCACATGGCCGAGCGTATTGCGGCATGCCTGCCGATCTCGCGGGAGGAGCGCGCGGCGTTCCTCAGCACACCGCGCACACGATCGGATGCCCTTCTTTCACCATTGAGTATCTCACCTTCAGACGGACCTATTACCTTCCTGTTCACCGATATTGCCGGTAGCACCCAACGATGGGAGCAGACGCCCGAGATCATGCGCGCAGAACTCATCCGTCACAATGCCCTTGTGCGTATGGCTATCGAGGCACACTACGGCGCTGTCTTTAAGACCGTTGGCGATGCGATCTACGCTGCTTTTAGCAATGCCCATGCCGCGCTCAGCGCCGCAATCGATGCCCAGCGCATGCTCCAGTCTGAGGATTGGGGCATCAGCGGGCCGCTGCGGGTGCGCATGGCGCTGCACACTGGCATCGTCGAAATGCATGATAATGACTATGTAGGTCTGGTGCTGAACCAGGCCGCCCGTTTGCTGGCGGCGGGCCATGGCGGGCAAATCCTGCTTTCGCGCGCGACGACCGAGCTGCTGCGCGACCACCTGCCGCCCCATGTTGAGCTACGCGACCTGGGCGTGTATCGCCTGAAAGATCTCATTCATCCCGAGCAGATCGCGCAAGTCGTCGCGCCCAATTTGCCAGATGACTTTCCGCCGCTGCGCAATGTTGTCGCCCCGCCGGGTAACGTACCGGCACCAGGCAATGCGTTGCTCGGGCGCGAACACGAAGTTATCGCCGTGCGCGCCTTGCTCCAGCATGACGCGGTTCGGCTGGTAAACCTCACCGGCCCCGGCGGAACCGGCAAGACGCGGCTGGCGCTGCATGTCGCACGCGAGATGCGGCATGTCTTTGCCGACGGCGCGTGGTTCGTCAATGTAGCGCCTATTCATGATCCGGCGCTGGTGCTCCCGACCATCGCGCAGACATTAGGGATCAAGGAAAATGGCAGCATGTCGCTGGCCGCAGATCTCCGTGCCGCTGTCTCTGAAAAGCACATGCTCCTGCTGCTCGACAACTTCGAGCAGGTGGTCGACGCGGCGACAGCAATCGCGGAATTGCTCGCCGCAGCACCGAAACTCAAGCTACTTACCACAAGCCGGGTCATGCTGCATATTTCGGGCGAGCATGTCTTTCAGGTGCCGCCGCTCGCGTTGCCCGAACGTCAGGCAATGACGAATCCGGCACAGGTAGCGCGGTCCGCAGCCGTGCAACTGTTTGTCGAGCGCGCGCAGGCGCTGCGGTCGGATTTCGCGCTTAGCCATGCCCATGCGCCCGCAGTAGCCGCGATTTGCCAGCGCCTGGATGGGCTGCCACTGGCAATTGAGCTGGCAGCAGCACGCGTGCGGTTGTTCTCACCCGCTGAACTGCTGGCACGCTTACACCACTCGCTGGACATGCTCACCGGCGGCGCGCGCGATCTGCCGACGCGCCAACGAACCCTGCGCAGCACGATTGACTGGAGTTACAACCTGTTGAGCGCGTCCGAGCAAACGCTCTTTCGACGGTTGAGCGTGTTCATGGGTGGCTGCACGCTTGAGGCGATCATGGTGACGTTGAGTTCGCATGAATCATTTGAACGGTTCTGCCCTGCCGAAGCTGAGATCCTAGATGGATTAACACGGCTGCTTGATCACAACTTGCTGCGGCGAAGTGAACGGCCAGACGGTGAGCCGCGCTTTTTCATGCTGGAAACACTGCGCGAGTACGCGCTGGAACAACTGGAGCAAAGCGGGGAAGTCGCGCAGCTACGGCAGCGGCACGCTGCCTGTTTCCTGGCGCTGGCCGAGGCAGCAGAAAAAGAGCGCGGCGGGTGGCTCGACCGGCTCGATGTCGAGCAGGATAATCTGCGCGCCGCGCTCGCATGGCTGCTGGAGCAGCAAGACGTAGAAAACGCACTGCGCCTGGCCCGCGCCCTTGGATGGTTCTGGTACGGGCGCGGCTATTGGAGCGAGGGGCGCGACTGGTATCGCCAGGTGCTCGCCCATGCGCGCGGAACAGATCACATACAGACGCTCGCTACGGCGCTGCATAATATGGCGTTCTTTGTCATCAATCAGAATGACTACGGGGCAGGGCAGGTGTTGCTGGAAGAAGGCCTGGAACTCTGCCGCGAGCTAGGGGATCGCGCGGGAAGTGCATGGGCGCTTCACCATCTGGGCATTTTGTCGCGCGAGCAGGGCAACGCAGCCCAGGCAGTAAAGCGATTCGAGGAGATGCTGGCGATCTTTCAGGAGCTTAAAGACTCCGAAGGCATGGCATGGGCATTGTGCAGCCTGGGCGCGGTGGCGGTGCTCCGGCAGGACACCGCGCGCGCAACCGAATTGCTGACAAAGAGCATTATGCTCTTCGAAGCATTAGGCAATCAGAGCGGCATCGCCTGGGCGCTCAACCACTGCGGGCATGTTGCCCAAATCCAGGGAGATTTGCAACGCGCGAAGCTGTTACATGCGCAAAGCCTGGCGCTGTTTGGAGCCGACACGCAGCTCGGCACAGCCTGGGCGCGTCAAAGTCTGGGCGAAATTGCACTGGCACAACACGACACTGCCGGCGCGCTGATCCAATTTGCAGAAAGCTTGAAGCTGTTTCAGGAACTCGGAAACAAAATCGGTGTTGCATGGTGCCTTGCGGGCATTGCAGGCGTCGCCAGCGCGACTGGCCAGCCACAGCGGGCGGCGCGGTTGTGGGGCGCGGCGCAGGCTATCAATCGAACCGTCGGCGGTCGCCCGGCACCCGGCACGCGCGCAAGCTATGACCAAACTGCTGCCCGCGCTCAACTGGACGCGGAGTCTTTTGCGGCGGCATGGACGGAAGGACAAGCCATGACGCAGGAAGCGGCGATTGCCTGCGCGCTCGAACTCGGTACCGGCGAGCCGGATACGACATCTTGAATCGCACACCGCGCGCGGCATTCGTTCGTACTGACGTATGCCCAGTATGAGCATACGTCTGCCTCGCAGAAACAGTTCTGCCGCGCGCACCCCGGCGCTGCCATGCGCTCAACAGGCATGGATTGTGCTACAATGCCTCGCGGCGCGGTAGCAGGCGGCGCTTCTTCGATTGTTCGCTCCCGCTGCAACACCAACGGAGGTATCGTACGGCTGATCGTCCAACACGAGCATCCTCGGCATGGGGGCCACTGGCTGAGCCTGTCTTTCGCGCGCTCTGGCTTGCGGCGCTTGTTTCCAACGTTGGCACACTCATGCAGAGTGTCGCAGCCGCGTGGCTGATGACCTCGCTGACAACGTCGCCGGTGCCTGTGGCGCTGCTCACCACCATGGGCAGCCTGCCGATCTTCTTAGTTGGGCTGCCCGCTGGCGCGCTGGCCGATGTGGTGGATCGCCGCTGGCTGGTGCTGATGACACAGGTGTGGATGCTGATCGTGGCAGCCGTGCTCAGCGGGCTGACGGCGATGAGTTGGATGAGCCCTACGCTGCTGCTGGCGCTCACGTTTACGCTGGCGCTGGGCGGCGCGCTGAGCGCCCCGGCATGGCAGGCCATCGTCCCGCAGCTTGTTTCCCGACGGCAGCTTGCCGCCGCCGTGGCGCTCAACAGCGCGGGCTTCAATCTTGCGCGCGCCGTTGGCCCCGCGCTTGGTGGCTTGCTGGTCGCCGCGGCTGGCCCGGCAGCCGTGTTTATCCTGAACGCGCTGTCGTTCCTCGGCATCATGATCGTGATCTATCGCTGGAAACCAGCGCCACGCGATCCGGGCGCGGTGCCGGAGCGGGTCGGCAGCGCCGTCGCGGCGGGCATCCGCTTCACGCGCCATTCGCCGCCGTTGCGGGCGGTGCTGGTGCGGACTGCCGCGTTTATTTTCGCTGGCAGCGCGCTCTGGGCGCTGCTGCCTGTGGTGGCGACGCAGCAGCTTGGGCAGAGCGCGCTCGGCTACGGCATCATGCTCGGCAGCATCGGGCTGGGGGCGGTGGGCGGTGCCGCGATCATGCCGCGCATGCGCGAGCGGCTTTCGCCGGACCAGATCGTAACCGTGCTGACGCTGGTGTTTGCTGCTGGCACATTGGGCCTGGCGTATATCTCAAATTTCCTGTTACTCAACATTGTGCTGGTCGCCGTGGGCCTGGCATGGCTAACGATTACGTCGAGTTTGAATGTTACGGCGCAAACCACCGTGCCTGCCTGGGTGATGGCGCGCGCGCTTGGGGTGTACCTGCTGGTCTTTCAGGGCGGCTTCGCAGGCGGCAGCGCGGTGTGGGGCATTGTGGCGGAGCAGTTCGGCAATCGCGCCGCGCTGGTCGTAGCTGCGGTCATGCTGGTTGCCGGGGTCGTAACAGCATTGCGCTGGCACCTGCTTTCCGACGAAGACGTTGATCTCAGGCCGTCGCAGCACCGGTCGCCCCCGCAACTTGAGAATCAGCCAAACATTGAGGAAGGCCCCGTGCTCGTCACCGTTGAGTATCGCGTGCCAGAGCGGCATCATGAAGCATTTCAGCAGGCCATGCAAGAGATGCAGGTGATTCGCCTGCGCGATGGCGCGACGCGCTGGGGTTTGTTCCATGACGCAGCGCAGGCCAACCGTTTTCTTGAAACGTTTATTGTGCCATCCTGGGGCGAGCATTTGCGCCAGCTTGAACGCTCCACGGTTGCAGACAAGATCATTGAGGAACAGGCTTTCAAGTTGCAGGAGCCCGGCACCAGCCCGGCCATGGCGCACTTCATTTCGACCCAATCGGTAAGGCCGCGCCAACCGGAAGCATGAATTATCGCGCTGCCTGTTGCCGATTATGGCTGCAACAGTAGCCGCCCGGCGCTCACTTCTTCCACAAACACGCGGCTCCACGGCATCGGATGATAGTCTACATCGAGCCATGCCTGTGGGAAATCGGCGTAATGGCGGCTGCCCGGCTGGCCTGACTGGCCGGTTGGATGGATGCTGCGGCTGTGATCCCAGTTGCTGGTGTCGCACACCTGACGGTACGACGGCGCAACGTAGAATGGCACGCCCGCGAAACGGCGCGGCGCATAGCCCATGAATACGGTGTCGATGTCGCCGCCGGTGCTGAACGGACCGCGATTAAGCAGCTTTGCCAGCCCCGGCACGGCACCAAGCGGATGGCGCAAGGTCAGCTTGTGGGTACGCCCGTACTGCCAGGCGCGCACGTCGTCGCCAAACTCACGGCGCAATTCCGCCAGCGCTGCTCGCCATGCCTCACCGAGTACAGCATCCCATGTTTGTTCGCCCGGCAGCCAGGCATCGTCGCGTCGGGCAATGCGCCGCAGCGTGCCCGGCAGCGCGCGGTTGAGAAAGCCCATGCCCGGCAATACCGCCAGCGCGCCCAGGCCCGCAATCATGCCGAGCGGCCCGGCAATTTCGGAAAAAGCGACCGCCATGAGCTTTTCACGCAGCCGCGCGTATATCAGCCCGCCGGCGCTTTCGACGGTCAGATTCCCATCCCAGGCCGCCAGCGCGTCGCGGGCATGCTGCGTCACGACATCGTATGCTGGCAGCCGCCCGGCCAGCGCGGCCAGTTCAAGGCCGGGCAGGCTGCGCAGATCGGCGTGCATGCGGGCGAATGAGGTCTGGTCATGGCGGTCAGTTTGCTCGATCATCTCGCGGATGCGCGCCGCCCGGTAACCCGGCAACCACTCGGCATGCAGCCGGTGCGGGTATTCGTCGCCAACTATTTTGTTGTTCGCGGTGACGGCGAAGCCCGCCTGCGGATCGAGGTCATGCGGAAGCTCGTCGTTGGGAATGAAGCCGGTCCATTCATATTCGCTGGTCCAACCCGGCACTGGCAGCCGTCCATCGCCATTGGCGCGCACGGGAATCGCGCCGCCAAGGGTGTAGCCAAAGTGGCCGTCGACATCGGCGTACACGAAATTCTGCGGCGGCACCGTCCAGTCCGCCAAAGCAGCCCGGAAGCTGTGCCAGTCGGCAGCGCGGTTGACGCCGAGTACAGCTTTTGTGATCGTGCCGGGTTCCAGCGCGGTCCAGCGCAGCGCAAGTCCTTCCACAGTTGCCGGGTGCTGGTCGCCAGTTGCCAGTCGCCAGTCGCCAGTCGCCAA
Organism: Roseiflexaceae bacterium; assembly: GCA_035765855.1. Classification (GTDB taxonomy): domain Bacteria; phylum Chloroflexota; class Chloroflexia; order Chloroflexales; family Roseiflexaceae; genus DASTWM01. Next base: position 1,094 of record DASTWM010000427.1, on the reverse strand, counting down.
TGGTTCGCTGCCGCCTGCTGACTGCCACCTGCTCGCTGCCGTCGTTCGTCGTTCGTCATTCGTCTCAACGAGCGGCGAAATCACCGGCCCATGGCGTGTCACGCGCACTTCTTCGACAAATGGTTCGGCGCGGCCCTTGACGCGAATTTCTTCGCGCACGATCTCGGCCTGCTGCCATTCGCCCTGGAACATGTAGCGCGTTGGATTATGAGAATCAAAATGCTCGATGTACACATCCTGCACGTCGTTCAAGCCGTTGGTGACGCCCCACGCAATGCGCTCATTATGGCCGATGATCACGCCCGGCGCGCCGACCAGACTCGCGCCAGTGACGTGTATATCGCCGCCATGCAGGTGATTTTCGTACCACAGCGACGGCATTTGGAGAGCAAGATGGGGATCGTTCGCGAGCAGCGGCTTGCCGCTCGCCGTGCGGCGGCCACCGACGACCCATGCGTTGCTGCCCTGCGCCATGTCGCCGCTGCCGGTGAACGGTGCCGCGTCATCGGCCATGCGCAACGCGTCTTCGCCAAGCGCGGCGTGGTAGCGCGCACCGGCGGGAATCGTCAGCGGGTGGTCGTCGCGGTACAGCGGATCGAGCGCGGCGGCGCGCTGCGGCCCGACAGCGGCGACAATGCGGGCGCGCAGCATTTCCATCGTCCAGTTCTCCGACAGATTAAGCGCCATGATTTTGGCCCACACCAGCACGTCCGAAACCTGCCATGCGCGCGGGCGAAAGCGCAGCACCGCGAACTCCAGCGGCAAGCGGCGGGCATGCTGCTCGATAAAAACATTCACGCCATGGACGTAGGCAGCAACGTCGGCGTAGGTCGCCCGGTCGAGCAGCTCGGCTTCGCGCTGCGCGATTCTGCTAAAGCCCAGAATGCGCATGAGGCGATCGGATGGCAGTGCAATTTCGCCCAGGATCTCAGCCAGTTGCCCGCGCGCAAGCCGCCGCTGGAACTCCATCTGCCACAGCCGATCCTGCGCATGCACGTAGCCCTGCGCCATGAACAGGTCATGCACGCTGCCGGCGTAGATGTGCGGCACGCCCCATCGGTCGCGCAGCACCTCGACCGGCGCGTGGAGACCCG
>DASTWM010000426.1:0-9868 GCA_035765855.1 Roseiflexaceae bacterium | reverse complement strand
ACCGCCTCTCCAATATCCTTTGGCGTATCAGTTGTGACGCTCGCCAGAATACGGTAGACCACATCATGTTTCTTTAAGTCTTTATCTGTATCATCCGGCGCAGGAAATATCAACTGTGCATCATAGTCATCGCGCAAGGTTTTGGCGGCTGTGCGCGAAAGTTCGCTCAGTAGCTGTGAGCCAGCCCACAGATCACGCGTCCGGCGTGCTGCGGCGATAAAATCCTGCACTGGGCCAATGGTGAAAAGGAAAAGATATTCTGCCATACACCCTCCGTAAAATCGCTCATCTGCAAGTTATCCTACCACCCCACCCCATCACAAATGCGACGTGCTCCATCTTATACTTCATTAGAGACCATCTCCCCGCATCTCTTTCACTCACACCCCCACGCCCCTACACTCGCTCTAACGCATATGCCCCATGCCCGAACACGCATGCCTTACCGACGTGGACGATGCTTCCGGCGAGCAGCAGCGCGCGTACGTCGGGCGGCACGCCGCGCAGCACTGCGCTGCCGACGATCCCGCCGAGCTTCATGGAGCGTGGTTCCGCGCCGCGCGTCGAGGTGCGCTCCCAGTCGACCCACTGCACCTGCTGCTGCTCGACGGTTACGCTCCGTGCCTGTTCGACCAATGCGCGGTGGTCCACCGGCCACGGCCCGCCGCCATGGAACGTCGCCAGCGCGTTCAGCCGCCAGCACAGACTCTGCACAAGTGCGGGAAGATCAATCGCGCGCAGCCAGTCGCCGCGCGCCTTGACGCGTAGGGGTGTGCGCAGCGTCAATCGCAGGTCGGCGGGCAGCGCGGCGACCTGCGCCGTGATCGCCGCCGTATCATAGAGTGGCAGTTCGTTATTATCGGTTCGTTCTTTATTGCTCCCTCTCCTTGTCTCCCTGTCTCCTTGTCTCCTTGTCTCCTGCACCACTCTCCCATCCTGATAGATGACCTGTCCGACCGGCTGCCAGGGTGGCAATGCCTCAACGCGCTCCAAACGAAAGCGCGCATGATCACGGCCCAGGCCCATGCGGCCAAGCTGCTCGAAGGCATACAGAAAATACGGCAGGTAGTCAATGCCGCGCCCGATCAGCGCCACACCAAACTCCAGCGCGTCACCCGCAGCATACTGGCGCTTGTGGTCAAGTGGCGGCTCGATGATGAATGGGCGTGGCACGTCCTGCAAATCGTGCAACTGTTCAACATGGGGCGGGTGCGGAGTCTCGAACACCCAGCGGTAAGGACACAGCGCCTGGACCGCGCAGCGCTCCGACGTACCCCAACATGGCTGCGGGCATGAAGCGCGCTGAAATGCGTAGCCGAAACCGCCGCGCAGCAGCGCACCCTTGTAAGGCGGCAGCATGGCGTCTTCAAGCAGGCGGAGGGTCAGGCGGGCGCGCAGCAGCGGCAGCGCCAGGGTGGCCAACGGCGATTCTTCCGGGGCAGGGTTGCTCATGAGATGCACTTTCCGGTGTGCAGCAACAGGCGACCGAAGCGCGGAGCACTTCACCAAAGCATATGTGTGGACAGCAGACTATGGGAACAGGTAATAAGTCGAGTGTAGCAGAAAAGACAGGCGATTTCAAGAGGTATATCGCCCCTATTACATAACAATCTTTTATCCCTATCAGCCCAACATTGATACGTTTTGTGTGCCTGCGCCTCTTCTCCTGTGTCACGGGTCCGATGACACATTCCCAACGGAAAGGAGGAAAGGCACATGCAAACCCGTATCATACGCTGGCTGCTCGGTGTTGCAGTAGCGCTGGCCCTGCTCTCGGGGCTGGCCTTCGGCGGGTCGCGCCCATCCGTCGCCCACGGCGCGGGGCCAACCCCTACGCCGACCCTGACTACCAACAGCAACGATCCGGGCGGCGGTGACGGTGGCGGTCACTAGTTGACTCGCCAGCGCGGAGCGGCAGAGGGTACCACCTATCGCCTCCGCGCTCTCGCTGCCCATTTCGCCATCCAGCATCCTCGCCTGTACAAACCTGTCTGGTCGGCGGCGCGGCGGCTGTGTATCAACGGGCAACGCTGGTCTGCCGACCAGACAGGTTGGCGCATCTCCACACTTCCACTTCTCCACACCTCCACACGCCTCTACCCCAGACTCCCGATCCCGGTCAACACAAAGCTGCCCCAGTTCTGCGGCTCGCTGACAGCCTGGTTCGAGGTGTCCATGGCCAGCAGCGCCCGCTGCGTTTGGGCCAGCGCCAGCCCGGCATCCCGTTGCTCATTCAGCGCCGCGTAGAACCCACCCATGAACTGGCTGCTGGCCGCGTCGCCAATCGGCCAGAGGCTTGCCAGCACGCCCCGCGCCCCCGCTGCCAGGCATGCCCAACTCAGGCTCACCACCTCTTCGCCCGGCAGTGTGTCGGCGGCGGCGCTTTCGCAGGCCGAGAGCGATACCAGCTGGGCGTCGAGCTTCAGGCTTGCGACTTCGGCCAGCAGGAGGTCGCTGTCCCATAACTTCAGATGCGCCGCCAGCCCGCGCGTGGGCAGGAGCTGGCCGTGCGTGGCGAAATGCAGCAGATCGTAGCCGCTTAGCTCCCCGCTGGCCGAGCGTTCCAGTATTGCCGCGCGCGTCGCCGCCTGATCGAGCAGCCGGGTGCTGTGGCCCGGCCAGTGTGTGGCTACGGCAGCAAGCTCATCCGCAACGGCGGGCAAGGCGCGCACACGCTCCCCGAAGGCGCTGCATCCCACCAACAGCGCGTTGCCACTCGCCATGGAGGGCTGGTTGGCGAGCACCTGCCAGATAGTCAGTGACGGCGCAAGCTGCACGATTGCATGTTCCGTCAGCCAGCCATTCTCCAGCCGTAACGTCGCCCATGGTAGCGCATGCAGCGGCCCGGCGGGAACGATCAGCAGCCGGTGATTGGGATGCAGCCGGATACGTACAGGCGCGGGCAGCAGGCGCTCGGCCAGGGCGCGCAGCCCCGCCCATGGCTCGTCGGTCTGCCCGAGCACATACGGCATGTCGCGGTAGGTGTACTGCCGGTACTCTGCCAGGCTCGCGCGCTCGATCAGGCGTCGGAGCCGCGCGTCATAGGGAGTCTGTGCGAGCGCGACCGCATCAGCTGTGATCATGCTCATCAGCAAGGTATCATCACAGATACTATAGACCAGCGCTGTCCAATCATCCTGGTACGCCGATTGAAGCGCGGCCCGCACCTGCGCCACGTCGAACGGTTGCTCTGAGGGCGTCGTTGTGCCCTCCGCTGGGACGGCACTGTAGCGGGCGTGCAGCAGCAACTCGCTGTACGCCGCCAGGGTCACATCGAGTTCCGATGCATGCGCGGCGCGCTCGGCCGCCGTGCCGGACACCAGTTGGCTCAAGGCATTCCGCAGCCGCTCATGCTCGGACTGGTACGCGGACGGCAGATCTGTCAGGTGGCTCGTCAGCATGCGCCGCAGCACCAGCGCGCGCTGCCCTTCCCCGATCGCCAGCACGGTGGCTGCATCGCCACACGCCGCTGCCAGCCGCAGCGCATCCGTGTGCAGTTGGGCGGCCTGCTGGTAGACACGGCTGGAGACCTCCTCGCTCGCCAGACGGTCGCGCAGCTCGGCAACTGTTGTCAGCGCTGCGCGGTAGTGTTCGAGCGCCGTCGCGACCTGCCCCTGCGCCTCGGCACAGCGTGCCAAACCATAGGCCACTCGCCAACCGTGGTGGGGTTGCGCTTCCAACGCCGGCGCCGCGCCATGCAGCAGTGCCGCCGCCGCCGCGACCTCGCCACTGCGGAGCAGCAGCCAGCCCTGCTCCAACGCGCACTCGGCCGCCGCCGCCGCATTGCCAATCTGCTGAAACAGGTCATGCGCCTGCTGATAGAGCGCCAGCGCCTGCGCAGTCTGTCCATCGGCTTCCCACAGCCGGGCCTGTTCGGTCCAGATTTCGGCCAGTTCTGCCTGGGCGCCAAGCCTGCGGGCCTGCGCTTCCAGCGTGTCCAGCAGCGCGAACGCCTCGTCCCGCCGCCCCTGTAAGCGATAGACCATCGCCTGGTTTCGTCGCGCCATCAGGCTGCCACCAACCATGCCACGTTCAGTATAAAGTGCCTCCGCACGCGAGTAGCATGCTACAGCAGCTTCCCACTGAGCGGTATAGAAATAGATATTGCCGAGGTTGAGCTGGCAATCGGCAACATCACTGCTACGATCGAGCATCTCGAAGTGCTGCAGCGCGGTGAGCGTTGCACGCAACGCGTCGTCGTACCTGCCGCGCCGAGCAAATAGCAAGCCGATGTTTTTCATACAGAACGCCAGGCGCAACGGCATATCTAAACGTCTGTAGCCCGCCTCTGTGCGTTGGTATATCTCCAGAGCTGCATCGAATTGTTCTTGACGCTGAGACAATCGAGCCTGCTCAAACCAGCAGCGGGCAAGGTCAGGGAGGTATCGCCCTGCGGTGAAAAGCTGTTCAGCCTGGGCAAGAAGCGCGGCGGCGCGGGCGTAGTCGCCATGCTGGTTGGCCGCGATGCCTTTGGTCCGCAGCCAGCGCGCGCGGTCCAGGGCGCCGCCCGCCGTGATCGCGGACTCGATCTGATCGAGCACGGCGTCGGCATCGTTCGTTTGCCCCAGCACCAACAGTTGGCGGGCCTGATCCAGGCGGGCACGGGCCGCATCGGCGGGCGCATTCCATCGCTCGAACTCGCGCGCCAGCTCCGCGAACGCGGCGTCGAAGCCCGGGCGATCAACCAGCCAGAGTTCGACCAGCAGCAGCGCGTGGCGGCAGCGTAGTGCGGGCAGGTCAGCGCCCTGCCGTGCGAACAGCGCCTGCGCTTCCTCCAGGTGCGGGAGCGCCATGGTGAAGCGCTCCCAGCACAGCAGCGCCCAGCCGAGTGTGTACTGCGCCCAGGCATGCATAAGCGGGTCGTCGGTCGCGAGCGTGTGCAGCGCACGGCGGGCCACGGATACGGCACGGCGCGGATCACGCTCGGCCAGTGCCTGGATGCGGCGGCAGGCGGACGGAACGGCAGCATCAACGCTCATGGTTGTGCCCACACTCCTCTCCTGAACAGGTAGTGGCTCCGCCGCATTGTAGCACACTACGGTCGTGCGCCTGCATCACCCACGGCAGTTTATCTATCGGGAGTTGTTCAATATCCTGCGGCGTTGACCGTCCTCCGTGCCTGTGGTACCATCCCCTCGTGCAACCGCATGGAGAAAGGAACGACGGCGTGAGCGAGCCTGACCGCATCACTCTCCACGCCACATGGCGGCGATTGGCGCAGCAGTATGAATGGAAGCTGGTCGAAGATGAGGAACGATTCCTCGATCTGGCCGCGACGGAGGCCCGCGCGCTCACAAGCGGTAAAGCGTCTGACTATGCGCGGATCGCCATCTGGCGCGCCTATAGCACGCTGCTGTATCGCGGGCTGTGGCAGCGCGAGAACCGGGCGGCGCAGGAGATCTGGTTGATGTGCGCGCGCATGGCGCTCAGAGATGGCTTTGCCCCAGCCGAGGCGGAAGAACTGGCGCAGGAGACGGTCACGCGCGCGCTCGCGAAGCTGCATGATGTGCGCGCACCGCAAAGCATGATCACCTGGGTGCTCACGATTCTGCGCACGGTGCGCCGGGAGCGCCGACAGCAGGCGCAGCACGAGCAATCGCTTGCAGCAGACGAGCAGGAGCCCGCTCACGAGCCGTCCGACCCAACTGACCTCACGCAGACGGTCGAGCAGCGTGTGATCGGCGCAGCGCTGCAAGCGGAGCTACGCACGGCGCTACCGAACAATCTGGAACGCGAGGTGCTCCTGCGTGTGGTGGTATGGGACGACCGCCCGCGCGATGTGGCACGCGATCTCGGATTGCCGCTACATCGCACACGCCTGGCCAAACACCGCGCGCTGAATAGACTGCGTAATAATCCGGCGTTTCTCCAGGTTCTGAGTCACATAGCGGGCGATGTGCCGCCGAATCAGCATTGAGAGAGGAGAGATTGGCAATGGACTCGCACGCATTGACCGAACAACAGGCCGCGGCGCGTCTCCTCGGGGCGCTGCAGGAGCAAGATACGCTCAGTTGTGAAGAGGCGCAGGCGCTGCTGCCGTCGTTTGTCGAGGCCGAGGCGGCTGGCGAGGATGTTGACGCCGCCTCGGAATACGCGGCCCTGCTACGCCACCTCGATATATGTGACGATTGTGCGGCCATGTACGAGCAGCTTGCCGAAGAGCTCGAAGCGCTGACCAGCGCGCCTGAAGCCTTGCCGCAGACGACGTTGACGCCTCCATCTTTCTTCACGACGGCACGCCAGAGCGAGAACGTTATCGTGCGGGTACTTCAGGGCCTGCGCCGCCAGTTCGAACTCGACCTCGCGCTGCCACGGCTCGCGCCCCAGCTTCCGACATTGGGCGGCGGCCAAAGCGCGAGCCTGTTCACCGACACCCTGTCCGAAGTATCTGGATCGCCGCTGGTCTCGATCTCGCTTATCCCCAGCGAGGGCGGGGCCGATGTGTTGGTCGCCATTCGCGAGCCGGCAGCGCAGACACGCTGGCAGGTGCAACTGATCGTCGGCGACCATGTGCAGACCGCTACGACGAATGCACAGGGCATGGCCCGCTTCAGCGGCGTGCCGGTAACGGATGTGCAGCAGGTGCGCCTGATGTGTGTTGAAGCGCCGGGCAGTTGATCTACCCGCGCAGCACACCCGTCATCAGGATTGTCGCAAATACAAATGCGGCTGGCGCTGGATCGAGCAGGAATCGCAGCGGCGTCATGGGCAGGATGAGCACGCCCAGCGGCGCGATGAGCATCACCAGCGCCGCGATGAGGATCAAGACAAGCGTCGCCGGGCCAAACAGCGCTGGCGCGAACGGCATGATCGCCAGCGCCGAGCGCACCTGTGAACGCGCCGCCGCGTAGCTCAGAAACAGGCTGATCAGGATGACGCTGCTCACCAGTCCGATCACCCCCCAGGACGGCATGAATACCAGCGCGCCGATGAGCCATAGAAACAGCAGCACCACCAGGCAGGTGACGCCGCCAAGCGCATAGCCCAGGTAGGCACCCATCCACTGCGCCCGCCGGGCCGCATGGCGGGTTGAGATCGGCAGATCACGGCGCGTGCGTACGCCCTGATGCGCTCCAGCGATGATGGCGGGGCCAGCCAGCCCGAGCAGCGCCCAGGCTTTGAGCGGCAGCGCCAGGTGTTCGAGTGCGGGCAGTGGGGACGGCGGCAGCAGCAGCCAGCGCAACGTTCCGGCGGTGAGCGCTACAAGCGCCAGTATCACCACACTACCGCGCAATGATCGCCGGGCTGTCGGGTCATGCAAGACCGCCTCAATCCGGTCGGCCCCGCGCGTGTACCAGGTGTGCGTCTCCGGCAGCCCGCTGCCCTGATAGATCACTGGCAGGCTCCAATCAACCAGCGCGCCGGCCGCCCACATGGCGATACGCCCGGCGGCTACCGCTGCTTCAAGGCTGCCGCCTTCCGCCAGCGTCAGATAGCAGATTCGCACGAATTCTTCGGCGGCATCCTGCCGCACTTTCCCCTGCATAGCCACCACTGCCGGCACACCCTGGCGCACCAGCGCCAGGGCAACGCTCTCGACCACCAGTCGCTCGCCCTCGTCGCTGGCATCTGCCCCATGATGAAGTGGCGTCGCCCCGGCATCACACGCCTGGAGGATGACAAGCTGAAGATCGGGCGCCAACGTCAGCACCGGCGCGAGATCGAAGGCGGTGACGCGCTGGGTGTAGCCGTCGCTGTGCGTGAAGAGCAGATCACTGCGTTCGCCGCGCCCGGTATCGCTCAGTTCGCCATGGCAGAGCAGGTGCACGATCTGTGGGTTGGACGCGCGGAGCCGTTCCTGAAGCGCAGCGAGCGTCCCCGGACCATCGAACCAGCACCTATCCATAGTTGCCTCAGAGAGCGCGGCGCGGAGCGCGGCGCGGGTGGGTTCAATCTCAATCGGCAGTCCGTCGAGCGGAGCGGCGGCCAGTGCCTGCACGCTCAACGGCTGTGTCAGAAGCGGCGCAGTGTTCCGCCCGACACCCTGTACCTGGCGCACCAGCGTGATGTCGGCGTTGAGGAGCAGAAAGCCCTGCCCGCCCAGATCGATCTGCCCGCCGCGCGTAAGCGGCAACACCATTAACTCCCATGGGATGCCCAGCACCTGCCGCCCGGCCTCGTCAGGCGTGACTTCCAGGGCAATCCGCAGCCCGCGCCGCTGGCGCTGCGCGCGTTGCACGGCGGTGACAATCCCATGGCGCGCCGTTTCCGGCAACACTGCTGTGATGCGTCGCCCGAGCTCGAAGAGATCCTGGAGATTCCTCGGAGGGGTCGGCATGCCAGCGGCGGCGAGTTCGCGCAAGACGCTCAGGTGTTGCTCGTATGCATGCCGCAACGCCTGCACATCGGCTACGCGGAATGACTCGCGTTGGCGAAACGGGCCACCAAGCAACGCGATGCCGGGCTGCTGCAGCGACGCCTGGAAATACAGCCCCTCCGCATCGGTCGCAGGTTCGATCACGAGCCGCAGCGTATCGTACACGTCTATGCTCATACCTTCACATTGCCCGATAGTAGAGAAGTGGAGAAGTGGAGATGTAAACAAGTGGAGTGGTAGATTTCCACACCTCTACACCTCTACACCTCTACACCCTACACCTCCACGCATCCACGCATCCATACCTCCACACCTCCACACGCAACCCTACGTCAGCCATGCGCCGCGCCGCTGCTCCACACTCAATAGAAACAGCAGATGTTCGCTCATGGCCGCGATCAGCGCCGCCGGCCAGCCCTCAATATCCTGCAATTCCGTCCAGAGCGCATGCAGCGCCGCGAATCGATCAGTTGCCAGCGTCGGCAGGCGATTATTGGCCCATGCCTGAAGAATGTCAAGCGCCACCCAGACCGGATCATCCTCGACATTGCCGGGCGCAGGCACAGCGCGCAGCCCGATAATTGCCACTGACCAGCGATCCGCGCGCAGTGTTGTCAGGCCGGTTTCGACGAGTGCGCGCATGGCTGCGCCGCCCGGTATGGCTGCCGCGCGCGCCACCGTCGCCTGCTGCTGCAGAAGCACCACCGGCCATGCTTCGGGAGTTGTCGTGTCGGCGAATGCGGCGTAGGCGCTGACCAGCGGATGCGGCGAGCCGGACTGTTCAGCCATCTCGCGCAGGAATGTTGCGCCGTCATCGCTGGTGCTCAACCAGAACAGGAGTGGGTGAGCCAGCGTTTGTTGCCGCAAGATGCGCGTGGTAGCCTGAAAGGCTGCGCGTCGCTGCCCCGCGTGCCGGGCAACCCGTATCAGCCATGCGCCGCCCTCGTCTGCGTCGGCGGCGAAGGCTCGTGCCAGGAGACGCGACAGACCAGGCAGCGGCAGCAGGCACAGTTCATCGTAGCTGAACGGGTGGAACGTCAACAGGCGGAGCGCTGGCACGTTCAGCCATGCCGCCACAAGCAGCGCCACGCTCACGCCCGCTTCCCACACGTAGCTGAGTGGTCGCAGCAAGCCCGCGGCCAGACCAGCACAGACCAGCGCGACGATCAGCGCGGTCGAGCCAGGTGATGGAGGCCACCACAGCATGCAGGCGATCACCAGCGCGCCCGCCGCGAGCACCCAGCGTACCGCCGCTGCCTCGCTGCGCCGCGCATGGGTGATCAGCGTCACCGTCACCGCGCCGCCGATCCACATCCCTATCATGACGAGCAACAGCATGATTACGAGTAGTGAGGATTGTATGCGGGACAATGGCGGACTGTACGCGAGTGCCATGAACAGCGCGAGCAGTGGCGTGATCGCCACCTGGCAGCGCGCGACCCAGAACACGCCGTTCGCGGCTGGCGTAAGCCGCGCCTGCGCGCCGATCATGATCCACACTGCCGCAAACATGAGCGCGAGCAGCGGCGCCAGCACGCCAGCAGCCAGACT
>DASTWM010000425.1:0-4518 GCA_035765855.1 Roseiflexaceae bacterium | reverse complement strand
GCGAGCAGCGCAACGGCGTCGAGGCGCAGTTACAGCGCGAGCGTGAAGTGTTGCAGCGCATCCAGACGATCAAAGAGCAGATTGACGCAACCAAAGTCGAGATCGAGCGGGCGCAGCGCAACTATGATTACAACAAAGCTGCCGAGTTGCAATATGGCACCATGACGAGTCTGGAACGCGAGCTTGGCGAGGCCGAGACTAAACTCAAGGAAGGCAGTAATGCCTTGCTGAAGCAGGAAGTGGACGAGCAGGACGTTGCCGAGGTGGTTTCGCGCTGGACGCATGTGCCGGTAGCGAAGCTGCTGGAAGGCGAGGTTGAGAAACTGGTCAAGATGGAGGAGCGGCTGCACATGCGGGTTGTCGGCCAGGACGAGGCGGTGCGCGCGGTGGCGAACGCGGTGCGGCGCGCGCGGGCAGGTCTGCAAGATCCCAACCGGCCACTTGGCTCGTTCATGTTCCTTGGCCCGACCGGTGTCGGCAAGACCGAACTGGCGCGCGCGCTGGCGGAGTTCCTGTTCGACGACGAAAGCGCCATGATCCGGATCGACATGTCGGAATACATGGAGAAGCATTCCGTGTCGCGGCTGGTCGGCGCGCCTCCGGGCTACGTCGGCTACGACGAGGGCGGCCAACTCACTGAAGCGGTGCGGCGCAAGCCCTACAGCGTGGTGCTGTTCGACGAAATCGAGAAGGCGCACGCGGATGTGTTCAACATCCTGCTGCAAATGCTCGATGATGGGCGGCTGACGGATGGGCAGGGGCGCGTGGTCAACTTCAAGAACGTTGTGGTGATCATGACCTCGAACATCGGCAGCCCGATCATTCAGGAGTTGACGCAGAGCGGCGCAAGCGAGGAGACGGTGCGCACGCGGGTGATGGAGGAGTTGCGCGGGCAGTTCCGGCCTGAGTTCCTGAACCGCGTGGATGAGATCATCGTATTCCGCCCGTTGAGCCGCGAGCAAATCGGGCATATCGTCGAGATCCAGCTTGGGCGGCTGCGCAAGCTGCTGGCCGAGCGGCGGCTCAACCTGGACCTGACGCCTGAAGCGCAGGCCGCGTTGTCTGAAGAAGGCTACGACCCGATCTATGGCGCGCGTCCGTTGAAGCGCGTGATCCAGCAGCGCATCCAGAACCCGCTGGCGCTGGAACTGCTGCAAGGCCGCTTCCATGAAGGCGACACGATTGTGGTGGACACCGACGCGGATGGCAACTTCACGTTCGAGAGCGCTGGCGTGGCATCGGCAGCGGTGTAGCGTGGTTGTAAACAGACCTGGCAGAGTCATATCTGCCAGGTCTGTTTTTACTCAAACTTCTCCGGCGGCCCGTTCTAATAGTTCGTTGAGCAATTGATCTTCCTGCCTGACCACTGTTGGCGGCTGCTCTGTTTTCACTGCTGGCGCTGTTTCTCGTCGCTTGGGCTGGAGTGGCGGTGCTTGTGTTGGCAGGCGTACGGCCAGGCGGCGGAGCCGCAAGCGCTTCCAGCCAAACACCGACAATCCAATGATGCTCGCCACGAGCAATATCAAGCTGACGATTCCCAGGACGTATCGGACGATTTGTTCGTACTGCTGCCGCCGCATCGCTTCGACATGGACCTGGAGGTGCGCAAGATCACCGCTGGCCCATGCAGTTTGCATGCCGTTCAGCCTGGCGTTACGCATAGCTCCATCTTCTGTTGTCATTGTGTCCTGCATCTGCGTGAGTTCGGATAGCATGACGTTGGCATCCGCCAGAAAGCGCGCGAGTTGAGTTGTGCCGCCCTGCTCCAGCGCGCTGTGCCAGCTTCCGCTACACGGCCATCCCGCAGCCTGACACTGCTCCTCAAATGCTTCCGCGCTCGTCAATTGTTCGTTCAAATCATCAATTGCAACCCTGGCCCGGTCAAGCGCCGGGCGAGGATCCATTCCTGCATGCTGATTCTGCAACAACACGCGCGCCCAGGCAGTGCGGCATGCATCACGTATGTGGAGGTCAGTGCAGCGTCGCTCGACGGGCTGAGCGTGTTGCAGCAAGCCCTCGGTTTGATCCAGGATCACGCCAGCTTCATTCAGATTGTTTGCCTCAAACGCTGCTGTCCAGAGAAAGTGGCAAACCGCCCGCAGATTGTCGCATTGTTCTTCCACTGTGCGTGCCTTTGTCACTGTCTGCATCATAGCGCTGAGCAGCGCGGTTGTCTGCGACAATGGTTGCGTATTGAACACCCCGATCCAGAGGTGGCGACAAGTGGCCGCTATTCCACCACAGATCTGTTCTGTGTGTTCGGCCTGAGTAAACAGATCATCGATGCGTGTGATCTGCTGATCGGCTTCGTCTGCACTTCCCTGGCTCCAGGCAGCGCGCCACTCCGTCGGACATGTTGCGGCAAGGCTACGGCAACGTGCTTCCGTAGTGACGCCGTGATCGAGTACCCCCAACATCCGTGAGATCATGCTGCCTGCCTGCGGTTGCGCGTGAGCCACAGCCGCTGTCAGGCTGTCAGGCAGCCCGATCTTCAGCGCTGTCGCACGGTTGTAAAGCGGAGTGTATGCATCGAGCAGGCGCTGCATGCCAGCCAGCGCATCGCCGCGCGCGATCATCTCTTGCTGATTGGCTGGCAGCATGTCGAGGAGCGCCGGGCATACTAACTGCATGGCCTGGCAGCGCCGCTCAATATGCATTGCCGTTTCTGCGAGTGGCAGCATCTTTTCGACCCATGGCGCTGCGGTGAACAAAATAAGGTCAATGTCGTAGCTATTGAGCGCCTTGACAGTATCTGACGGCCAGCGCGCATCGGGCGTGCCGACCTGTGCCTCGAGCTGGAACAGCTCCGCGCGGAACGTATTCCAACGCGTGAGTTTGGCAGCATCTTGAGCAGAAAAGACTTGCTGATCTATGATAGATTCAAGATTCTGATGACTCGTCAGTTCAAGCGCAACGAGCAGGTTCCAGCTTGTAATCGGCGCAACGCGCTCGCCTAACATCTGCATTGTCGCGCGAAGCTGATTTTCTCCGACTTCTTTGGCAAGATTCTGAAACACCTGCGCGCCGACCGCATAGCCGCAGCTATTTGGCGCAGCCAGGTCGTTGCGCCAGTCGCGAAGCGCCAGCCCATCGCAGCCGACAGAAACAAGGTCGGATGAATCGCTGCGATGTAGGTCTTCATGCATGACAATGCCTGTCAGGTACTCAGCATACGCTTCAGCAAGCCATGGCTCATGTGCATCAAACGAAAGATAGTTCGCCCAGTAGTGCGCCGCTTCGTGTGTCACAGTCCATGGATTACTGGTGTAATGGAGGTACATCTCACCCTGACGGTTGACGTAGCCTTCGACATTCTTCGCATGCAGCGCTTCGGTGTCCACAAGATAGATGTGGCGTTCTGATGCGCCACGTAACGGCACGCCGGCGTGCCGGGCAAGGTGCGGCAGCACTGTTACTAACAGATCGAGCTTTTCATGCCCGGTGAGGTCATGCTGGGCCGACGTGCAGAGGCTTAACGTGAGCGTGGTCTGATCGTCGAGCATGACCTGCCGCGTTTCGCGGGTGTACCACAACTTGCCAGGCAGCAGCGCCAGCAAGTCACATGCCGGATCGCCCTGAGACGGCGCGGCGTTAACAGCGGTTGGGATCAAAGCCAGCAATGCAGCGATCAGGAAAATCAGGCGTACCATACGTCCTCCTTCAGTCACAGCGACTCATTAGAGCTGTACATTTCTTATACTGGTCGGGAGACGTCGATTTCTTGATTGTACAAAACAGTGGGCTGGCATCCTGCTGCCAACCCACTACTACAGGTTTACGGGAGCAGCAAGGCGATAATGATCAAGGCGATGAAAAAGAAGAGGATAGGGCCGGCACAGCCAATGCTACGGCGTGGCTGCGGCTCGATCATGACAACATACGTTGGCTGGCCGGGCGATGATCCTGCGAGCGAGGTGAAGATGAGAAGCAAGATCCCAACAACGAGTGCGATAGAGACCAGAGTTGCCATAACGTGTCTCCTTTCACTACATGGCAGGACCAGCAGGCAGATTGAAGTAGTAAGATGTTAGTAAGAAACTTACTTTTATCTTATTCAGATAGTAGTACGAGTATATGTAATTGTCAATAGAAAATATGTGCGATTTGTAAGAAAACTTGCAAATACGTTGTGAGTGTCATATACTAGCGCTGCTTAGTGAGAGGAGCACGCTGTGACTCACCATTCTCACATACAATCTGATCCGGATAGCTCATCTTCCTTCACGCTTCCCATAGCGGTGGCGCATTTGTTGCCGCCTGGCACAACTATCACTCCACACTACTGCTGCGTTCACTGGGTGCTGCACGAATGGGGACTTCCTTCATATCTGGCAGATCTTGGCCTGCTGATGCGTTATATCGAACGGGGCCTGCTTGCGCCGCACGATGTTGCCGTACTCGGAACTGAAGCTGAGGAGGTTGCGGCGGCGCTTGTGGCGTTCAGCGGGGTGGTGCCACGCTCGTCGCTTGAAGGCATCAAGCAAGGCTGGAAGCTGCTGATGCTTACCTATTTTCAGC
>DASTWM010000424.1:0-10435 GCA_035765855.1 Roseiflexaceae bacterium | reverse complement strand
CGAACCTGACCGTCAAGGAGCGCTTGCAGGTGCTGCTGCCGACGCATGCCGACAACTATTACCAGCGCTTCGACCTGGTGCCGGGCGCGCTACTGCCGCTGCTCGGTCAGGGCCGCTACATGATCACCAACTGGCATGTGTTCAACCCACCGGAGGACAGCCCGCGCTCGGTGGTGCAACTGGGGCCGGAGAGCGACACGGCGTTCTGCAACCGCGTGCTGCGTGACCTCGGCGCGAAGCAGAACCTGCTGGTGATCAACGACGAGGCGCACCACGCCTACCGCATCCAGTACAACCAGGAGCCGCCCATGCTGGCCGCGCTGGGCGAGGGCAACGGCGTGCGGCGGCGCGCGGTGACAGACACCGAGAACATGGATGAGAACCGCGAGGCGACGGTGTGGGTCGGCGGGCTGGACCGCATCCACGCCGTGCGGCGCATCAGCATGTGCCTGGATTTATCGGCCACGCCGTATTACATCAAGGGCAGCGGGCGCGAAGAAGGCTCGCCGTTCGACTGGATCGTGTCCGACTTCGGGCTGGTGGACGCGATCGAGAGCGGGCTGGTCAAGGTGCCGCGCATCCCGGTTGACGACAACTCCGGCGACGCGCGCCCGCGCTACTTCAACCTGTGGGAAAATATCAAGGTCTACCTGCCGAAGAAGCGCAGCGGCAAGGGCGACCAGGGCAGCGACGCGCTGCGGCAGATTCTGATCGGCACCGAGGGCGCGCTGGCGACGCTGGCGAGCGAGTGGCGCGAGACCTATCAGGAGTGGCGGGCGCATGGCCGCGCGACGCCGCCGGTGCTGATTGTGGTCTGCAACGAAACCAGCACGGCGCAGGTGCTGCACAATTACATCGCCAACGGGCAGGTGTTGCCGGAGCTACGCAACCTGCCGGGCCAGCCGGAGGTGACGATCCGGATCGACTCGCGCATGCTGGCGCAGGCCGAAAGCCGCAACGACGGCGAAAGCGCGCAGGATGCCGCCGAACGGCTGCGCGAAGTGCTGGCGACGGTCGGCAAGGTCGGGCAGGCGGGCGAGCATGTGCGCTGCGTGGTGTCGGTCGGCATGCTGACCGAGGGCTGGGACGCGCAGACCGTGACGCACATTCTGGGCCTGCGGGCGTTCTCGTCGCAACTGCTGTGCGAGCAGGTGGTCGGGCGCGGGCTGCGGCGCTCGTCGTATGACGATTTGAGCGAGCCGGAATTCGTGGATGTGTATGGCATTCCGTTCCAGGCCATTCCGGTGCAGGAGGTCAAGGCCACCACCGCCAGGCCGCCGCCGGCCGTCTACACAGTGCAGGCGCTGGCCGAGCGGGCCGCCATGGAAATCACCTTCCCGCGCGTGACCGGCTACATCTCGGATATCCGCGAGCAGGTGACGGCGGACATCGCCAGCCTGCCGATCCTGCGGGTCGAGCCGTTCGCCGAGCCAACCACGGTGATCAGCGGGACGGCCGGACACAACGCGCCGTTTCAGGCCGTCGCGCCGCGCGTCATGCACGACCGCCAGGGCTTCTACCGCGTCAATCGCGTGCAATCAACCGCCTTTCGGATCGCCGCCCAGATCGTGAAGGATTTCCACCAGGATGCCAACCGGCAGCAGTTGTTTCCGCAGGTGCTGGGGCTGGTGAACGACTACCTGCACACGCGCATCTACCTGAGCGACGAGGCCCGACTGGAGGACGTGGCGCTGGCACGCTACCAGAGCGAAATTGCCGAGCGGATTCGGACGGCGCTGCGATCAGTTACACCGCATGGCGAGCCGCCGATCCGCCCGGTGCTGGACGCCTTCCGGCCCGTGGGCAGCACCGCCGACGTGGTGTTCACGACCACGCGCGAGATCTGGAAGACCACCAAAAGCCATGTCTCACACGTCGTGCAGGAGTCGCGCTGGGAGAAGCTGGCGGCGCAGATTCTGGAAACGCACCGCTACGTCTGCCAGTACGTGCGCAACTACAAGCTCGATTTCACCATCCCGTACCGCTTTGCCGAGGCGAACCGCCTGTACGTGCCGGATTTCATTATCGTCTGCGCCAAAAATCCATCTGATTCGGACGCGCCGCGACTGAACCTGGTGCTGGAGATCAAAGGCGAGGAGGACGAGCGCGACCGGGCGAAGGCCGCCGGTGCGCGGCGCTGGGTGGACGCGGTGAACTACGATGGACGCTGGGGCCGCTGGGCCTACGAGGTGTGCAAGGATACCGGCGCGCTGCGGACGGCGATTGAGGTGGCGGTGAATCGGGAGTTGGGGCGCTGAACGACGCCTGCTCGTACCCCGAGATGAACACGCCCTGTCGTTTTGGTCAACCAAGGCGACAGTAGTATACTCTGAGCAAAACATCGCTCAGAGTATACTTTTTGGCTCGCACCGCACATTACCTATACACCGATTGGTTGAGTGTCAAAGACAGCATCGTCAAACACGACATTGTACGTTCTCCCCGACTGCACTTCACCGATCTGGAACTTCCCGATCGCGGTAGTTCCGAGATTCGTGGTAACTGACAGCGGAGTGATCTTCACACCGTCCAGCCATACCTCGGTCGTGCTTGCCGTGCCGCTGATGATAGCATGGAGTTCAAGGGCATGCCATCCACTCCCGACCTGCGTGGTACTGTTGATCGTTATCGCTCCAGCGTCATTCCTTAAATTGAGCCTGCCGGATGTGTCGATATAGAGGTAAGCGATTGATGCGTCCGACGCTGTGCGGAAGCGCAGGAGGTTGACCTGACTCGCAGAATTTTGCAGGTTGAAGTAGACTCGCCCATATCCATTGCTATAGCTGGCAGGTAATGTCTTCTTGGCGTAAGTTCCACCATTCGTGGTATTGCCCTGCGCGGCGAAGCTTCCGTTATGAACAGTCACACTTTCAACACTCAGACCAGCTTTGGATGTCCATGCCGATAAATCGCCGGTCTCAAATCCGTCACTGAAAACAGGCGTAGCTCCAGTCGGCGTGCTGGTGGGCGTGCTGGTCGGCGTGCTGGTCGGCGTAGACGTTGGCGTGCTGGCAGGCGTGCTGGTGGGCGTAGACGTTGGCGTGCTGGTCGGCGTAGACGTTGGCGTGCTGGTCGGGGTGTTCGTCGACGTGGGTGTATTGGTCGATGTATTCGTCGGTGTGGTCGTTGGCGTGTTCGACGTGGTAGAGGCGACGGTTAGCACAAGCTGGGGCGGGAAGCTGCCCTCGCGCGACGAGAAAACCACCCCATCGGTGCTATCAGCTGCCAGTACGAAGCTGTAGACGCCGTTTCCAGTGACGAGTGGCGTGACATTGTACTCAACCCATGTGTTGGTGCCGAACGCCGCCTTGTTGTCGGTCGCTCCGCTGGTCCGCGCCGGGCGATTGTTCCAGGTCACGCCAGTTTCGGTCCAATCATTGCTCATGCCGTAGATAGCTGGTCCATTGGATGTACCATCTGTTGTATCGTAGATGCGCACTTTTGCACTTTGTACTGTGCCCGCTACCCCGCTAACCGTAAACCGCATGTAGCTCTCAATGGCCGGATCGGTTGCGCCATCCACCCGTAATGTACTACTAGTGCCAGAGTTGGTACTGGATTTTGCAGCTTGCACATACGCATCTGCATCCGTCGTAAAGGTCATTGTCGCTGGATTCGATGTTGATGTGCTGGTGGGTGTGTTGGCGGGAGTACTTGTACTCGCCTCGATCGTGGCGGTCGGCGCATTCGTCGGCGTGCTGGTCGGGGTGTTCGTCGGGTTAGGAGTGTCGCTGCTGAAGTTGTAGGTCTGCACATCAAAGGTTTGGCCCTGCGAATTGGTCGGCGCGACGGTGACCTGCCCGCCGTTGACCGTCACGAGTAGAAAGTGGAACACCTGCGCCGCGCTGGTCGGCACCGGCGCGCTACCGCAGGCACGTCCGGCTCCGGCTCCTCCATTGGCGGAGTACGACCAGCCAATCGCATACGCGCCCTGCGTCCCACAGCCGGCATCGGTCGGCTCGAGCTTGGCCCCGCCACCGCCCGTGAGATAGGAGACCAGGCCACCGGACGCGGCACGGCTGCGCTGATAGAGGTGGGCATGGCCGTTGAAGGCCAGCGCGACGCCATAGCGCCCCAGCAGCCCTTCCAGGTTGCTTTGTCCCTGGAGAAAGCTGTCAGACCCCTCGCTTTTGTTGGCCGAGTAGAGCGGGTAGTGGAAGAAGGCGAACTTGAGCGCAGTCGGGTGCGCCGCCAGGTCATTCTCTAACCACTGGTACTCGGCGTTGTTGGGCGTCCAATGGGCGTCGCGGTCGTTCTGATACGGACTGGCAGTGCCAACATTGCCATCGGCCCAGGCGGCATCCAGCACATAGAAGCGCGCGTTGCCGGCATCAAAGGCGTACCAGCCACTCGGATAGCTGGCTGATGCGGTGCCGTTGACACAGCAGTAGGTCTCTTTGACATACTTTCCGCTCGACGTAGCGACGGCCTGATCCTGGGGCCAAGTGATCAGATGCGGGTGATAGGTGTCCGAGCGGCTCAGTCCATGATTGCCCAAAATGGGAAACAACGGCATGGACGCGCCGGCCACCGTCCAGAAGGATGGCCCAAAGATCGCGCTGATATCGGCCCCGGTCTGCCACAGATCGCCATAGTTGGTCTGGCTGCCAGAGGGATAGCCATTGTCGCCGGTCGTGACGGCAAAGCGTGCCCCGCTTTGTGCAATCTGCTGCATGAGATTGGCCTGAGCAGAGTTAGCGCCAGTACCATCAACCGCTCCCCAGTCGCCAAAAACGGCGAATGAGAACGGCTTGCCGGAACCGGCCGATACCTGCGTCCAGAATTGCGGGGAGCTATTGGTACCCAGCAGGTCAGTGCTGCCCAGGTAGACCCGGTAGCAGTACTGCGTGTCGGAGGTTAAGGTCAGATTGGCTTTCCACTGATACTCGCCAACCGAGTTGACAGTAATACTGGTCTTGGTGGCCGTCACGATGGTGCTGGGAATACATGAACCATCTGTATTGACTTTGCCCCATTTGACCGCGCCGTCCGTGCCAGTTTTGTCGGTCGCCCAGTTGATAATGACATAGCGGTCCACCAGATCGGTCAGATACGGGTAGCGCGTCAGGTGCGAACTGACACCGGCTGTTAGGCTGGCCGCTCTGGTTGATGCTGCCATGTCGCTCATTGCAGGCGACTGCGATATCAACGGTAGATAGGTTGTGCTCGGAATGTTCGCTGTTGGCACAGGCCCTGCGAGCGCCGTAACAGCGGGCGCATCCTCAGGCAGCGAGTGATGGCCGACCGTGTCGATCCCCTCGACAGTGTAGGTGTAAACTGTGCCGGGCTGCACATGAGTATCGATATAGCGTAATGTCCCGGCAGGAACCACCGCTAAACGCTGGCCATTGCGCCGGATCAGGAACGCGGTCACATCGCTGTCGTCGGTCGCGTAATACCAATCGAGCAGCACATAGCCGGGATAGGCCATCACATCCAACTCTTCGGGTGGCGTGGGCGGTGTGGTGTCAGCAGTATCTGGCAACATGGGCGTGCGCGTAGTGTTGGTACGTGCGCTCGCCAACTGCTTTCCTGTTGCATCCAATGCTTCGACCGTGTAGCTATACTGGCTGCGAGGCTGTACGGTGATATCAGAAAAGGTTGTTGTGCTGGCATCTACCGTCGCCAGGGGAATACCATCGCGGCGGATCAGAAAGCCGCTCACATTGTGGACACCCCCAGGCGTCAGCGTCCATGATATATCGATTTGCCGGACGCTGACTGCGACGGCAGTCATGTGAATTGGCGCAGTTGTGGCAACCGTCGCGCTTGTTTGATCTGCTGCCGGCAGTGTGCTTGCCAGTAACAAACATACCAGCACCATGGTGAACTTTCGTTTGAACGTTGTGTTGTCCTTGTTGAATGGTATCATGGTCATCGCGGCCATGGGTTGGCATGCCGCAGCCTCCTTTTCTGAACAACCAGGTCTCATGGTTACGCTTCATGCGTTTCGAACAGTGAGCGTATTGTCAATGGCACAATCTTTCTTTCGATTGGCCGTACCCTGGATTCCGGGCTTATTTCACAATAATAGGAAAGAAAAGAGAATCGCGGGCAACCTTCGTATCTGTTGTCACCATGGCAGGTGCCGATGGCGATGAGTAGTTACCAGCCGCATCGAATGCAATGACCGTGTAGCTGTAGGTTGTCGACAGTTCCGCGCTTGTGTCCACATACGTCAGGGTGTTGCCGTTCACGGTGGCTAGCTCCTTTCCGTCCCGTCGAATGATGTAGCCAGTTACCTCGATGTTATCAGTCGAAGATGACCAGGAAAGCGTAATCCGGTTTTCTTTATCATGAATCGCTGTGACATTCGTTGGCCTGCTCGGCGGCTCCGTATCACTATGGCTCACAGGTGTGTTTGATGGTGGTATATTGGTCGGCGTGCGCGTCGCTGTGTTGGTCGGCGTATTCGTCGGCGTATTCGCCGGTGTATTCGTCGGCGTGTTGGTTGGCGTATTTGTTGGCGTGGCGGCGACACTCCCGAAGGTATAGGTCTGTACATCGAAGGTGCTGCCCTGTGAATTGGTCGGCGCGACGGTGACATGCCCACCGTTGACCGTCACTAACAGGAAGTGAAACACCTCGGCTGCACTACCTGGCTCCTTCGGCTGATCGACTCCACACGCGCTGCCGCCACTTGACGACCAGCCAATCGCGTACATGCCGATAGTTCCACAACTTCCATCTATCGGTTCAGGTTTTCCGCCGCCGCCACCCGTCAAATAGGAGATCACACCGCCAGGCGCGGCCCGATTGCGCTGGTAGAGATGGGCATGGCCGTTGAAGGCGATCGCGACATCATAGCGCCCCAGCAATCCTTCCAGACTATTCGAACCCTGGAGGAAGGTATCGGAGGTTTCATGCTTGTTGGCCGAGTAGAGCGGATAGTGGAAAAAGGCGAACTTCAGCGCGTTTGGATGCGCCGCCAGATCCCGCTCCAGCCACTGATATTCGGCGCTGCTTGGTGTCCAGTGGGCAGCGTAATCGTTCTCGTAGGCGCTTGCGGAACCAATGTTGCCGTCGGCCCAGGCGGCATCCAGCACATAGAAGCGGGCAGTGCCAGCATCAAAGGCATACCAGCCACTCGGATACCTGGCGGAAGCTGAGTCATTGACGCAGCAGTACGTCTCGATCTCATACGTGCCATGAGAGAGTTCTACAGCTTTATCCTGCGGCCAAGTGATCAGATGCGGGTGATAGGTGTCCGAGCGGCTCAGGCCATGGTTGCCCAAAATGGGAAACAACGGCATGGATGCGCCGGCCACCGTCCAGAAGGATGGCCCAAAGATCGCGCTGGTATCCGGGCCGGTCTGCCACAGGTCACCGTAGTTGGTCTGACTGCCAGAGGGATAGCCGTTATCGCCAGTGGTGACGGCGAAGCGCGCGCCACTGGCCGCAATCTGCTGCATCAGGTTCGCCCGATCGATATCGAGGTCAGTGCCATCCACCGCCCCCCAGTCGCCAAACACCGCAAATGAAAACGGCTTGCTGGATCCGGATGGGATCTGGGTCCAGAAGCGCGGCGAAGGGTCGGTACCCAGCAGGTCAGTGTCGTCGAGATAGACCCGGTAGCAGTATTGGGTTTCGGGCGTCAGGGTCAGATCAGCGTTCCACTGGTATTCGTTTACGCCATTCACGTTGATACTGACCTGGGAGGCGGACACCGTCGTGTTTGGAGTACACGAGCCATTTGAACTGACTTTGCCCCATTTGACCGCGCCATCCGTGCTGGTTCTGTCGGTCGCCCAGTTGATAATGACATAGCGGTCCACCAGATCGGTCAGATATGGATAGCGGGTCAGGTGCGAACTAATGTTATGCATGAATGACGGAACAGCAGGTGCTGATAGACGGTCACCTGACGATGGACCGGGCGCAGTCATGGCCGGTGCAGGTCCGGCAAGGGCCGTGATGGCCGGCGCAGTCTCCGGCGGCGAGTGATGGCCGACCGTGTCGATCGACTCGACGGTGTAGGTATAAACTGTGCCAGGCTGTATGTCCGTATCAATGTACTTGAGTGTACTGGCAGGGACTACCGCTAAACGCTGATCGTTGCGGCGAAGCAGAAACGCAGTCACATCGCTGTCGTCGGTCGCGTAATACCAATCGAGCAGTACATAACCGGGGTGAGCCATCACACCCAATTCTTCCGGCGGAGTAGGGGGTGTGGTGTCAGGTGTCTCCGGTAGCGCCGGCGTCCGGATCTGCCCCGGCGCGGATTGCGCCAACGTCTGCCCTGCTGCGTCCTGTACTACTGCCACGTAGGTGTATGACATGCTGGGCTGTACGGCAGCATCGGTATAATGCGCTGTGTTGGCATCCACCGTTGATAGGTGCATGCCATCGCGTTGAATTTGAACGCTGGTTGCGCCTGCGAGGCCGGTACGATCCAGTTTCCAACTTACATCAACCTGTTGTACGCTGATTGCAACAACCGTCAAGGCGATGGGGGGAGCGGCTGCAAGCGTTCGCAGGTTGCCCGCGGCGGGAAGGGTTGCAACAAGTATTATGCACAGCACAGCCAATGTATAGCTTCGCCCAGGTTTTGTATGTTGTCGACGCAATAGTGTCATTGCCTTTCCTAAATAATCAAAAGGTACTCTCTATTTCCAATGTAGCCTGGCTCATCTTATAGCTTGTGTTCATGGTCGCACTCAATGCGCGACAAGTGGAATGAAAATGGACGTGTTCAGCTTGAAATCGTAGGTCTGCACATCGAAGGTGTGTCCGGCTGAGTCAGTCGGCGTGACAGTGACCCGAGATCCATTAACCGTCACCAGCAAGAAATGAAACACCTGCGCCACGCTGGTCGGCAGCGGGGCACTGCCGCAGGCGCTCCCGCGTCCTGCCCCGCCGCTGGACGAATAAGACCAGCCTATCGCGTAGGCGTCAACCGCGCTACAGCCAGCTGATCCAGCCACTTCAAGCCTGGCACCGCCACCACCTGTAATGTAGGAAATCAAACTGTTGGCATTCGGTTTAATGTTACGCTGGTAAAGATGGGCATGGCCACTAAACGCAATTGCCACGCCGTAGCGACTGAGCAGCCCTTCCAGTCTAGTGGGGCCGTGCAGGAACGTATCTGATGGCTCAGTGCTGTTATCCGAGTAGAGCGGATAATGGAAAAACGCAAATTTCAGCGCGCGCGGATGGGCGGCCAGATCCTGTTCCAGCCACTGGTATTCGGCGCTGGTCGGTGTCCAGTGCGCGTCATAATCATTCTCATACTCGTCCGTCGATCCGATGTTCGCTTCGTCCCAGGCGGCATCCAGCACATAGAAGCGCGCGTTGCCGGCGTCAAAGGCGTACCATGCGCTTGGGTAGCTTTCCGGTTGGGTATTATTGAGGCAGCAGTAGGTGTCCATGGTGTACCTTCCGCCCGAACTCGCCACTGTGTTGTCTTGCGGCCAGTTGACAAGGTGTGGATGATTGGCATCCGAGCGGCTCAGGCCATGGTTGCCCAGAATCGGAAACAGCGGCATGGACGCGCCCGCGACCGTCCAGAAGGCCGGGCCGAAGATCGCACTGGTATTCGGGCCAGTCTGCCACAGATCGCCATAATTCGCCTGGCTACCGGATGGATAGCCATTGTCACCGGTCGTAATGGCGAAGCGCGCGCCACTCGCCGCAATTTGTTGCATCAGATTGGCTTGATCAGTATTATTGCCGTTATCATAGGCCGCGCCCCAATCTCCGAAGACCACAAACGAGAATGGTTGATTCGAGCCTGCCGGAATCTGGGTCCAGAAGTGGGGCGAGGAGTCAGCACCCAACAGGTCGGTGTCGCCCAGATACACGCGGTAGCAGTACTGGGTATCAGGTTCCAGGGTCAACATGGCTTTCCATTGATACTCCACTGTTTGACTCACGATAAGAGTGGTACTGCTCGCCAGCGTGACATGCGCAGTGCAGCTTTCAGCGCCGACTTTCCCCCACCGCACGATTCCCGTTGTACTCGACTGGTCGGTGGCCCAATTAACTGTCGCTGAAGAACCGACGACATCGGTCAAGTAGGGGTAGCGGCGCAAGGATGACGTGAATGCCAGCGCAGGTTTGGGCATCAGCGAGAGCCCCAACGCGGCGACGACGCTCATACAAGCCAGCCCGTATACGTACCGCCGCTGCGCCAGTGTTCGTTGCCAGCGCAGCGGTTGCAGCTTTGAATTCCTCAGATAACGGCAGTTTTTGTACTTGCGTACAAAGCCTGTCAAAGCGTTTGAGTTCATCCAGTCTCTCAGGATCATCAATGCAGACTGTTACCGAAGGCGTAACGCCCGCCATGTAATCACGCTCAGGCTTGTGAGAACCAGGACGACCATGACCCCCAATGGAACAACAGCCTGAGACGGCGTCTGTGTGCCGCCGGGCGAGCTTGAATCGAGATCGCCATTGACTTTGGGAGCGGACACACCGTGCAGTTGGGTCAGTACAT
>DASTWM010000423.1:0-19576 GCA_035765855.1 Roseiflexaceae bacterium | reverse complement strand
CGCGCCATTTCATCGTCCAGGCATAATCGCGCCCGCGTCGTCATCAATGACTCACAGCTTTTGGCATCAAGCCCACTCGCCACAAGATCGCGTAGCGGTGCCTGCCACGCGGCTTCAGCCGAACCAAAAAATTCAATCAGCCGGGCAAGGCGCGCCGGTCCAATGCCGGGTGTCATGTTAAAGCCGAGATAGAAAGGCGTCTGTTTCATGATGTCTTTCATGCTTTATGAAGAAAGCAAGCTCCATGCTGCGAGGTACAAACAAGATGACAAAATATTTATCTCGAAAACGTAAAAAATAATATAAGGCTGCCAGAAACTATTGTATAATCGAAATATCAGAGACGAGTATATCAGCAATTATCGCGTTGAGCGATGTGCTGTCCCCTGCCTCATCTGCTAACTCGCACAGTGCCATCGGTACAGGAAATAAGAGGACCTTTGTACTATCGAGGTGCTGCTACATAGATCCTGGATTACGGTATAATGACAAAGCCGTTAAGAAGTGGTTTAAATTTGTTGCAGGAGAATGCTTGTGGGACGTACACAACATGTTTTGCTCTGCACATTATGTATGTGTATTGCCGCACTGATGCCCGCGCTCACCCTGGCAGATGAGCGCCCTTCTGACAAGCCGAACACCGTCTTCTTGCCGTTGGCCTTGCAGGAACGCGATGGCACCACGGTTTCTTCCAACCCGCCTCCTGCAGCGCCAACCACTCCTGTGACGCCCACGGAACCGACGCCTGTGACGCCGACGCCAACTGATCCGGCACCGACACCTTCGCCTGTTGTGCTTACACCGCAAGAAGCAGACCTTGTCCGGCTAGTGAATGCACTCCGCGCGCAGAAGAACCTTCCGGCGCTCAACGTGTCGCCAGAACTTACGGCTGCAGCGCGCGCTCACAGCCAGGACATGGCGGATAATAATTATTTTGATGATATAGGCTCGGATAAATCGCAGCCGTGGGATCGGATGAAAGCGGCTGGCTACCCACTTAAGGAAGCTGGTGAAAGTATCATGGGCGGGCCAGATAATGCACAGGAAGTTGTGAATTTTTGGAAGAATGACACGAAGCATCTCGCCAACATTCTAAACCCCGCTTACAAAGATATTGGTGTTGGTTTTGTAAACGATCCGAATGATGTCTGGCCGCTCCCTTCTGGTGGGACGATAATGGGTTATGACAATTACTGGACAATGGATGTTGGGGTGCTTCCCTGATTTCGCTGGTCGTGGGCAGCGCGGGTGGTGATATAAGTCGCCCCCGCGCTTTTTTGTTTGCCTGAATTCATGGTAGACTAGCATGCGATGAAGCAAGTGTGCCTGATAGTTGCTGTTTTGCTAAACCTGGCGTGCGCTGCATGTTATTCTTCAGAGCAGGCCGCGCCTCCAGCGCGCCATGTTCCTACCGCGCGTGTCTTTGTTCCGCCTCCAACGGCCCGTGTTGTTATTCCGCTGCTCCCTGCTCGGTTGGCTGTGCGCCCATCCGCGTCAGTGCTTGCATCAACTGTATCGTCCACACCGACGCCCATGGCGACCCTGGCTGTCCTGCCAACGCCAGCGTCAGTCCTCGCCAGCGCTAATCCCACCGCTGCTGAAGCCGAACTGGCGCGTCTTGTGAATCAAACCCGCGCTGAGCATGGCCTGCCGCCGTATGAAGTGAGCGACGAACTCAGCAGGGCGGCGCGGGCGCATAGCTGCGATCTGGCGAAGCATGCGCTAATTTCGCATCTATCGTCAGACGGGCTCAATCTGGCACAGCGGCTTCATGGCAGCCAGACGGCATGGCAGTGGCCCAGCGAGAATATCGCCGCCGGTTCTGATGATCCGGCAATCATTCTTGGCATGTGGATGGATGAGCCTCCCGATGGGCCGCACCTCCTCAACATCCTCAGCGCCGATCAGCAGGCGATAGGCGTTGGCTATTGTTTCCGCGCCGACGATCCGAGCGGCAACCAGCATTACTGGACCGCCGACTTCGCGCGCCACTGATGCAACGGTGAGCGCCTGACATCCATCATTGGTCTGATTGACAGGCACTCATGGGTGGTGTATATTACTTATGTTATTTAGATTATTGGCTAAATGTCTATGGAAGCACCACTCAGTCGTACATTTCAAGCTCTTGCCGATCCAACTCGGCGCGCCATTCTCAAAATGCTTGGCGAATGTGACATGACCGCCGGTGACATCGCGGCGCAGTTCGCGATTTCCGCGCCAAGTGTGTCGCACCACCTCAATGTGTTGAAGCAGGCCGGATTGATTCAATCGCAGCGCAACGGACAGACACTGGTCTACTCGCTCAACACAACCGTGGTGCAAGAGTTTGTGCAGGAAGTGATGCAGTTCTTCAATATCGGGGAGGATAATCATGCGTAGTCGTTGGTTCGCGCCGCTCTGCATCGCCGCCATGATCATCTTCGGCGCGGTCATCTACAACCAGCTTCCGGCGCAGGTGCCAATGCACTGGGGTATCAACGGCCAGGTCGACCGCACCGGCAGCCGGCTGGAAGGCGCGCTGCTCCTGCCGCTGTTGAGTATTGGTGTGTGGCTGCTCATGCGTGTGCTGCCGCGCATTGACCCGCGTCGTGCGTCGTATGCGGAGTTCCAGGACACATTCAACTTATTTATCAACATCGTGATTCTTTTCCTGGCGGCGCTCTATGTCGTCATGCTTGGCAGCACGCTTGGCTGGAATATTTCCGTGCCACAGGTGGTTGGCGTGGGCGTTGGGCTGCTGCTGGCGGTGCTCGGCAATGAAATGGGGCGCGTGAAGCCAAACTGGTTCGTCGGCATTCGCACGCCATGGACGCTGGCTGACCCCGAAGTGTGGCGGCGCACGCACCGTGTCGGCGGGCGGATTTTCTTTGTGGCCGGGCTGGTCATGGCCGCGGTGGCGCTGCTGCTGCCAGCCTATCTTTTCGCTGTGATTCTGGTATGCGTGCTTGTAGTTGCATTGGCACCGACGGTGTACTCGTATGTCGTGTGGCGGCAGCGCCCCTCGGCATAGATAAGCGTATTGATCATGCAAACATCATTTCATATCAACACCGCGCTGGTCGTAGCGCAAGTAGTTGCCATTGCGTTTGCTATTCTCTATCCGCTGGCCCTTGCGCTCCTTGTGCGACGGCGGCTCGGCGTCGGCTGGCGTTATTTCGGCTACGGCGCGCTGATCTTTTTTCTGTTTCAGCTTATCAGCCGAGTGCCGCTCATGCAACTGGTGCAATACTTCATTGCGCCGCAGTTGCAGGCGTCGCACACGTTGCTGATTGTCTGGCTCGTCGTCGCTGCCATTACGGCAGCGCTGTTCGAGGAAATTGGGCGCTATATCGGCTATCGCTGGCTGATGCGTGGTGAGGAAAAGACATGGCCCAAGGCGGTGATGTACGGCATCGGCCATGGCGGCATTGAGTCCATCCTGCTGGTCGGCGGCCTCATGATCATCGGGCTGATCAACATGGTTGTGCTGTCGAATATTCCGCTGAGTACGATTCCTGAGGCGCAGCAGGCGCAGGTTCAAGCGCAACTGCTGGCACTGCAAAACGAGCCCTGGTGGCTGCCGCTCCTTGGCGCATGGGAGCGCTTGTGGACACTACCGATTCAGATCGCGTTCTCGGTTATTGTGTTACAGGTATTTCGGCGCGGCAGCCTGCGCTGGCTCTGGCTGGCGATTGCGGCACATACCTTGGTTGATCTGTCGGTCAGTGTGCCGGCGGTGTTCAGCCTGCAAGGCACACGCGCAACGCTGCTTGTGGAAGCTATCGTGACGTTGTGTGGCATCGCGGCACTGTGGGTGATCTGGCGGCTGCGCGAAAAACCCCTCGGATAAACCCTTCGGGTCTACAGACCCGAAGGGTTTAAGGAATATCTATCCCGCCCGCTCCAGGGCGTGCTTCAGCGCCCGCCTGGCGTAGACTTTGACCATGGCGGCGCGGTACTCCGCCGAGGCGTGAATGTCGCCCAGATAATCCTGGCTCTCGCCAGCGTTCTGGCATGCCGCCTCGATGCTTTCAGCCGTCAACGGCTTGCCCTCCAGCGCCTGCTCCACTTCGGTCAGCCGCGTGGCATGGTCTGCCGCGCCGGTGAGCGCCACCCGCACGTTTGTGGCATTGCCGCCCTGAAGCGTCACGCGCGCCGCCACGCCGACCATGGCGTAGCCGCTGGCCGGGTTGGCGAACTTGGCGTAGGCGCTGCCGGTGCCATTCGCGAGCGCGGGCAGGTCGATCGAGGTGAGAATCTCACCCTCTTCCAGCGAGGTCGTCAGCATGGCGACGAAAAAGTCGTCGATTGGTACTGAGCGCTCGCCATTTGGCCCGGTAATATTGACCGTCGCCTCCAGCACCAGCATGACCGCCGGAAGATCGGCTGCCGGATCGGCGTGGGCGATGCTGCCGCCGATGGTGCCGCGATTGCGCACCTGCGTGTCACCGATCACCGAGGTGGCGTCGATCAGCGCCTGGTAGCGCTTGAGATCCTCATTCTGCATGATCTCGTAGTACGTCGTCATCGCGCCGATCCGCACGCCGCCGTTGTGCGAGCTGACGCCGCGCAGATTCTCAATCTTGTGCAGGTCGACCAGCATGGGCGGCGCGGAAAGGCGCAGCTTCAGCACCGGCAGCAGGCTGTGTCCGCCCGCCAGCGCCTTTGCCTCAGGGTTTTGCGAAAGCAGCGACAGCGCCTCGTTGAGCGACGACGGCGCGGCGTAATCGAATGCTGTTGGAATCACGTTATTCTCCCTATCAGGAGTTTTGAGTTATGAGAGCTGAGTTATGAGTGAAGGAACATTCTGGTTCAAAACTCAAAACCCAAAACCCAAAACTCAAAACTTTATACAGATAAACCGTTTTCGCCATTCTGCGCGTTCTGAATGACGTTCCAGACTCGCTGCGACGTAAGCGGCATGTCCATGTGGCGCACGCCCAGTGGCTTGAGCGCGTCAATCACCGCGTTGACCATGGCCGGGGTCGAGCCGATCGTGCCCGCCTCGCCAATGCCCTTGACGCCCATCGGGTTGGTTGGCGACGGCGTACCCATGAAGCCGGTGGTGTACATCGGCAGCTGCGTGATCTTCGGCACGGCGTAGTCCATCATCGAGCCGCTGAGCAACTGGCCGTTTTCATCATACACCGCGCTCTCGTAGAGCGCCTGACCGATGCCCTGCGCCACGCCGCCGTGAACTTGCCCTTCGGCAACCAGCGGATTGAGGACGTTGCCGCAATCGTCCATGCAGTAAAACTGCAACGGCTTGACAATCCCCGTCTCCGGATCGACCTCGACCACCGCCATATACGTGCCCGACGGATAGGTGAAGTTCGGCGGGTCGAAGAAGGTTTCTTCTTCCAAACCAGGCTCCAGGTCGCCCGGATAATCGTGCGCGAGGTAGGCCATGAGCGCCACATCGCCCCACGTTTTGGCGCTATCGGGCGAGCCTTTCACCGCGAATTTGCCATGAGCGTACTCGATGTCGGCTTCGTTCGCCTCCAGCAGGTGCGCGGCAATCTTTTTGCCCTTATCGACAACCTTGCGGGCGCTCTTGAGAATGGCTGTGCCGCCGACCGCCAGCGAGCGACTGCCATAGGTGCCCATGCCGAACGGAACGATGTTGGTATCGCCGTGAACAATTTCAATGTCGTCCATCGGAATGCCAAGCTCGTCGGACGCAAGCTGGGCAAAGGTCGTTTCGTGGCCCTGGCCGTGTGAATGCGAGCCGGTCATTACTGTCACCTTGCCGGTTGGATGCACGCGCACGATTGCCGATTCCCACAGGCCCGCGCCCGCGCCCCACATCTTGCCGGCAATTTTCGAAGGCGCGATGCCGCACGCCTCGATGTACACCGCCACGCCGATGCCGATGTAGCGCCCGTTTTTGCGCCCTTCTTCCTGCTCGGCGCGCCACTTCTTGTAGCCGAACTGCTCCAGCGCGGCGTTGAGATTTTCCTCGTAGCGCCCGCTGTCGTACTCCATGCCAGCCACCGAGTGAAATGGGAACGCATCAGCGGGAACGAAATTTTTCCGCCGGATGTCCGCCGGGTCCATGTGCAGTTCGTCCGCCGCCAGGTCCATCATGCGCTCGATCAGGTACGAGGCTTCCGGGCGGCCCGCGCCACGGTAGGCGTCAACCGGCACGGTGTTGGTGAACACGCCGTACACCGTCACGTCCATGGCTGGCAGCGTGTACACGCCGGGAATGAGCGGCGTATACAGCGAGGTCGGGATGAGCGGCGCGAAGGTTGAAAGATACGCGCCGAGGTTGGCGTAGGTTTTGACGCGCAAACCAAGCAGCGTGCCGTCGTTCTTGACCGCCATCTCAGCGTAGGTCACATGGTCGCGGCCATGGGTGGTCGCCAGGTAATTCTCGCTGCGAGTCTCGGTCCACTTGACCGGCACGCCCAGATCTTTGGTGATCAGCGCGATCAGCGGTTGTTCGGCATACAGGAAAATCTTGCTGCCGAAGCCGCCGCCGACATCGGGCGAAATCACGCGCACCTTGTTCTCGGGCAGCCCGGTGATCAGGCACAAGAGCAGCCGGATCAGGTGCGGATTCTGGTCAGTGTCCCACAGCGTGATTTCGCCGGTGCCACGGTCGTAGCGACCCGCGACGGCGCGCGGCTCCATGGCGTTCGGGATCAGGCGCTGGTTGACGATGCGCTGCTTCACCACTTTGTCGGCCTGCTGGAAGGCCGCGTCGATGTCGCCGCCCTCGTGCTTCCATGTGAAGGCGATGTTGTTCGGCGCTTCGTCGTAAATGACGGTCGCGCCGGCCTGGGTCGCCTTTTCGACTTCCACCGTCACGCCGAGCGGCTCGTAGTCAACATCAATCAGGTCGGCGGCGTCGCGGGCGGCGGCCCGGCTGTCGGCCACCACAGCCGCCACAATCTCGCCAGTGTGCCGAACCATGTCGGTTGCCATGAGCGGGTGATTCGTGACGACAAGGTTGGCTTTGGGCGGATTGACGCCACAGGGCAGCGTCACCACCTGCGAAAAATCCTTGCCAGTGTAGACCTTCAGCACGCCGGGCTGCTTTTCGGCCTCGGATGTGTCGATCCTGGTGATCCTGGCGTGCGCGTAGGGGCTGCGCAGGAAAACCACGCTCTGCATGCCGGGCAAATGAATGTCGTCGGTGTAGGTGCCACGGCCAGTGATCAGGCGCGGGTCTTCGCGGCGCTTGATGGCCTTTCCAAACATCGTTTCAGTCTCGGCTGTCATTCCATGCTCCTTCTAGAGACGATTGGATCGCCGTTTCGCCATTGAAAAGAACTGAACGTCGGCTCAGGCTGGCTGCGTTGCTGACTCGGCTGCGCTGGTTTCTTCTCCGCGCATTTTGGCAGCGGCGTACTGAACGGCCTTGACGATGTTGTGGTAGCCGGTGCAGCGGCACAGATTGCCTTCAAGACCGTGACGAATCTCTTCTTCGCTGGGGTTGGGATTCTGCTGGAGCAGGTCATAGGCTGACATGATCATGCCGGGCGTGCAATAGCCGCATTGCAGGCCATGCTTCTCCCAGAAGCCCTCTTGCAGCGGGTGCAACTGGCCGTCGTTCGCCAGCCCTTCAATGGTCGTGACCTCTGCGCCGTCGGCCTGCACTGCCAGCACCGTGCAGGACTTCACGCTCTGCCCGTTCATCAGCACCACACACGCGCCGCACTGGCTGGTATCGCAGCCGATGTGCGTTCCCGTCAGATTCAGTTGATCGCGCAGATAGTGGACCAGCAGCGTGCGCGGCTCAACCTCGCCTTTGTACGTTTTGCCATTCACCGTCATCGAGATCGTACTCACGTGGGATACCTCCATCTAGAAAGAAGTTATGAGTTATGAGTTATGAGGTAAGAATAAGGAGAAAGGCGCTACCTTTATTCAAAACTCAAAACGTATACCTTTGAACTTAACTGCGGGCGCGACCGAGAATATAGCCCAGCAGAAATGCGACAACGACCCATGGCAGCCACGGGCGCTCGTTGTAAAAGTCCTGCGCCATGCCGAGCGCGACGGTTTCCGGCTTCAGTTGTTCGTGTTCCGGCACATCCACAGCGCGGCGCTCGAACGATTGTGACGACTGAGCGGGCGTCGTGGTATTGGCAGCAGCTTTCTGCTCCGGGCTGCTGGCTGGCCGGGGCGTGCTGGAAGCGGTGGCAGCAGCCTGCCCGATCATGCTGGCTGCCGGAACGGACGGGCGCTCCGCCTGACCATTCGATGGCTTGGCGGCTGGCGCGCTCGGCTGCGCGGGCGCGGCGCTTTCCTGTTTGGGCGCGGCCTCGTCGCCTGTTTCGCCTGCCTGGCGCTTGTTGATCTGTTCGACCAGCGCCTTGAGTGACTGGTTGATCATCTGCTTGGCCGCGCCCTCGATCAGCCGCTGCCCGACGCTCGCCAGTGTCCCGGCAACGTTGGCGTCGCCGGAATATGTCAGGAGCGTTTTGCCGTCCTGGTCTTCCAGATCAACAGCGCCGGTCCCATCCACAATCCCGTTGGCGCTTTTGCCATTTGCGACGAGCTTGTAATGGTGCGGGGGCTGCACATCTTCAAGGCGGATGCGACCATTGTACGTGCCGCGAATCGTCTGGATGCCGATTTTGACGGTGCCCTCGAACTCGTTCTCGCCAACTTGTTCCAATCGTTGACAGCCAGGAACGACGCGTGCGAGCACATCAATATTATTCAACGCATCCCACACCTGCTCACGCGGCGCGTCGATCGTGTAGTTACCCGAAATCTTCACGCGAGAGTCCTTTCGCTGGTGCTTCAGTGCCTGCGGTACCTGAAATTGTGCTGGAAAAGGTAGAAGGAGAGTCCTTGAACACCGCCTATGGTACCTCAGAGATTATACGTTTGTCAAGAATGGGCCGCCACGTTGTCCATGAGATCGTTTCCCGCGAGTACGCAATTCCTGGCTTGACAAAATTGTTGACCTGTAAGCATAATAGCTTCACCTTCATTTGTAAAAGTTTACTAACCATGCCGATGCTCTGCGCGTTGCGGGGCGGCGATAGTTCTCTAGCTGTTTTCTGTTGGGCTGGTGCAGCAGAATCGTTGCAGCGTCCGTCGTGCTGCTGCTCTGCCAGTGGTTCTTGCTTTCTCGTAGTACTGCTGCGCATCGTTCTGGTGTGCATGGGTACGCTGGGTTGTATCTTCTGCGCGCAAGATTTTGAAAGGAGGGTGTACCTGTTTTGACACAACGGTCGAGACCGCGTGAGTACTGTGATATCTCGAAGAGGAGGACGAACACACGTGAGTACACGAAAAACTGGTTTCTGGTCCATGTGGACGTTCGCTGTTCTTATGAGCCTGCTTGTGTCTGCCGGGTTCGTCAATCCCGCTGTGGCACAGCAAGCCGACGATAAGAACACCGTCCAGCAGGCCGACGAAACGAATCCGCCGAGCCGCGAGACGATTAGCCCGGGACTCTCTGCGGCAAAGGCGAATGGCCTGGTGAGCTACCAGGAGCCGAGCGAACCGCTATTAAATACAATCGCGCTGCATCGTCTCGGTGCCAATGCGACCCGGCAACAGCTCGAAACCATGGCTGCGCAGGTCCTGCGCGAATGGAAAGATCATTATTATCATGGGCCGGATGAGGACGCGTACCAGAAGCTGGCACGCAACGAGCGGCGCGCGCTGGCAGCCAACAGCAGCCCGGCAGCGCTCGGGTTGGCAGTGACGGGAACGCTGCGGCTCTTCACCGTTGCGGTGGAGTTCAACGGCACCGATACTGCAACAATTTCTCATCCCGTCTCTACCTTTGGCGACCGCACATGTATCACTGAAACGCTGACCTTTAACGGCCCGCTCCATAATAGCATCCCGAAGCCTGGCCCGCGCGATAACAACACGTACTGGCAGCCTACGTTTGAGAAGGATCACTATCAGCAGCTGATTCTCTCAACTGAGGGCATCACGGAGCGCGTGCGCCCTGATCTCACTGACCCTGAAGATGGCAAGCCCGGCATCGATGTGTCAGGTAGCAGCATGCGCAGCTATTACAACGAAATTTCGGGCGGACGCGTCCAGTTCGATGCAGGCCCGCGCGGCGTCATTGCATGGATTCAGGTTCCTCACTCTGAAGCGTACTACGGCGCGGATACATGCGCTGGCGGTGCGCCTGGCGATATCGCCGACATGGAAGGTCTGCCTTCAAACCCGCGCTACGGCAACGGTGCCGCAACCCTGGTGGCCGATGTCGTTGATCAAATCAACGCGTCCGATCCCAATTTCCCATGGCAGGATTACGACACCGACGGCAACGGAGTGATTGACCATGTCGTGATCTTCCACGCCGGTAAAGATAAGTCGGATGGCGGCGGCCAGCAGGGTTGGCAGGCATTATGGGCGCATCGCGGCTCGCTCGACCCTGACAAGGGCGGCTATGTGGTCGACAACGGCGGCACGCCTAATGATCCAAGCGATGATATTAAACTGAATGGCTACACCATGCAGTATGAGGACGCTACGGCGGGCGTGCTGGTGCATGAGTTCGGCCATGATCTGGGCCTGCCAGACCTCTACAATATCGACCGTAATGGCGAAACGGACGTGGTCTGGTGGGATTTGATGAGCACCGGTAGCCATCCCGGCAAGCTGTTTGGCACAAAGCCCACCAACATGAGCGCCTGGAGCAAGTTTGCGTTGGGATGGGCTAATCCCACCGTCATATCGCCGACAGCAACAACTCAAGACATCATGCTCGGCCAAACCTCACGACCGCCGCCCGGAACTGAGCAGGCCGTGCGAGTGAATCTGCCCGATACCGAGATTCGGTATCTGGACCTTCAGCAGGGCAGTACCTTGGCATGGTGGACAGGCAACGATCAGGATTGGTCAGATGCACGCCTGACCCATGACGTCGATCTGACGGGCCAGACCGGTACGATCACCATGGCCTTTGATATCGATTATGTGATCGAAGAAGACTGGGATTACCTTTTCGTCGAGGTATCCGCAGATGGCGGCCAGACATACACGCAGACCAAAGGGTTTGAGGTCGGCACAAATAAAGAGATCACAACCCCGGATAACTACCCCGATCCAAATGGGCGGCTCGGTGATTACGGCGACTTGAAGTACGGCTACACTGGCGATAGCGGTGGCTGGATCCGCGTCTACCACGATCTGTCGAGCTATGCCGGAAAGCAGATCAAAGTGCGCTTCCGCTATGCAACCGATGCGGCCTTCATGGAGCGTGGCGCGTTCATCGATAACATCGCGCTGACCGCCAATGGTACGTCGATCTTGAATGATCCGGTAGAGAATCAGGATGGATGGACACCTGAACTGAAGACGTTCGCCAATGAGCCGATTGTTGGGCAAGGCTGGCAGCTCAGTAATGGAAGCGAACTCAAGCCGCTGTATTACCTGCTTGAGTGGCGCAATTTCAATGGCTTTGACGAAGGCTTACGCTATACCTACAACACGATCTTTTCGATTTTGCGTGATGATGGCAGCGACGAGTGGCGCGTGGATAAGATGGCGTCCAACGTGCCTGGCATGCTCGTCTGGCTGCGTGATACGCGCTACGGCAATGATCCATTCGGTGCCAACCAGTCAGTCCTTGATACCGGAAACCAGTTTACCGCCTCACCAAGTGAAGGGGCCAAGGCTGGCCTGTTGGTGGTGGATGCGCATCCAGAACCGCTGCGCGCGCCCATGCATAGCACTGTTGATTTGGGCTACGGCGCGTATGCCTTCCCGCCACTCGACAATTGGAACGCGCGCGTGCAGACCACCAACGCAGCGTTCAATTTGCACGGCACCTACGGCATGACGCTGACGTTTGCAACGGGTGAGCAGACCCCGGAAACCACCGTCCTGACGCCAACCTTCTACGGTGCATTACCGGCGGTTTCTGGCTTCCATGACGCGCTCGGCTACTTCCCCGGCGTGGAAACGTTGCCTGCGCCAGTTAAGACCTTTGAGGGTGAGACTTCGCCGGGCGTGTCTGTGACTCGCTTGAAGCCATACGCCTTCAGCGATCCTGATGCCAGCGTGGTGGTGCCTGCCAAGGGCTATTACCCGCCGCGCACACCTGCCGGCTTCACTGGACGCGGCGCTGAAACCAGCCCGCCAAGCGCCAATGTCAGCACGTTTGAGACGTTAATTCTTGATGTCGATAGCGCGTCTCTTGACTCGTCCAGCATTGGCGAAGCAGGCGGGACTGACGTCACCGGCCAGCATAGCGGCAACCCTGGCTCGGACAATCTGCAATACGGCTACCACTTTGTGGTGACCGATCAGGCGCGTGATGGCTCAACCGGCACGGTGCGGATTTACAACGCCCAGGCCGATGCCCAAGCCATGGGTGAAGTCGGGACGATCTCCGGCACAACGCCAGTGACGATTACGGCTTCGGTCCAGAACACCGGCAGCCCGCGCGCCGTGGTGCTGTACAGCGATTTCGACGAAACCCAGGCGACCTACGTGGACGGCAGCGCAACCAACGGCGCTATCCCGGTCACCGCCGACCAGCCGCTGATTGCACAGATCATGCGGACCAGGGGCGTTGCTGGTTTGCAGGCCGTGCGCGCGCAGCAGGCCAGCGACGTTCGCGCAGTGGTGTGGTATAGCGCAGGCGCGCTTGACAGCGGCGAACGCGCATCGTTCACGTATCGCGTGACGCCGAAGCAGGGTGTGTACGCGCTCCGCGTTGCGACATACGTTGCCGGTCAAGGCATTTCCAACCAGGACGTCGCGCAGACCGGAACGTTCGTTTATCTCCCGCAGGTTGAACGCGCGAAGTAAGCAAAGGACATCAATCGTTTGACGGTCGGCGGGTATCTGGAGCCTTAAAAGCTCCAGATACCTTTTTATTTCTCAGTCGATTATGTGCTACGATGAACATTATATGTTTAGCGAGATTGAGTGTCTTGTGGTAAGGCTTGGATAGTGCCATGCATATCAACACGGTAGCTGTACACGTTCCCATGCGCGCCAAGCCGCATGATCCATCCGTTCAAACGGCCAGGACTGTCGCTGCGATCGTCTGGTTTGTATGCCTGCTGAACGCTCAGCACTTCGATCTCCGCTGCTGGCACGCCAAGCCGGTTCGCTAAATCGGTGATGGCATGCGCGCGGGCGTTTTGCACGTATTCAGGCAGCGGGCGGCTATTTGGTTTTTGTGGAACGGCCGGCGCTCGCGGCGCGCTGACCGCTGGAGATGGAATTGTTGTTGCATAGGACGCTGCTGCCGCCCGCGGGGCGGCGGGCGCGGCTCCACAGCCTGCGAGCAGGACAATGATGCCGATAGCAAAAAAACACCATGTCCATGCAGAAAATCGTTGTAAAAACATCATCCCTGTGTTCCTTTCTTTGCTTGAATGACGCGCAAATGCTGGCGCGAGTTCCACGCGCGTTGTTCTGCATGCTGCTGATCGTTGCCTTGTCGCTGAGTTCTGCGCCGCCTGCGCATGCGGCAGAATCGCCCGCGTACCGCTCAGGCAGCCTGCTCGTCAAGCTGCGCGCTGGCGCACTCACGCAATTCAGACTGCCCGCAGGCGCGCGCGTTCAATCTGCGCTCGCTTCAAACCTGTACAGCGTGCAGGTCCAGCCCGGCGACGAGCAGCGCATGCTGGCGCACCTTCAGGCTTTGCCATCGGTGGCATACGCGCAGCTTGATCATGCGGTTGCAGCGCAGATACAACCGCATGATGCGCGCTACAGCGAGCAGTGGAACATGGAACGAATTGGTGCGCCAGAGGCATGGGCCGTGGTGACAGATACAACCGCGCTCGTTGTCGCGGTGCTCGACACAGGAATTGCAGAAGCTCATCCCGATTTACAGGGGCAGTTGTGGCGCAACCCCGGCGAAATAGCCAACAACGGCGTTGATGATGATCATAACGGCTTTGTTGACGATGTCCATGGATGGCATTTTTACCATACCTACAGCAATGGGCAAGCATATACGCATGATGATAGCAGCATTAGCGATGCTAACGGCCACGGAACCCACGTCGCTGGCATCATTGGCGCGACGGGCGACAACGGCATGGGCGTGACAGGTGTGGCATGGCGCGCGCGCCTCATGATCGTGCGCGTGCTTGAAGATGACGCGGTTGGGTGGGAGTCGGATGTGATTCGCGGAGTGAACTACGCCATCGCCAATGGCGCGCGCATCGTTCACATGAGCCTGGGGCAAACCGAAAGCAGCCCGGCGCTTATGGACATGATCACGCAGGCCGAGGAACGCGGCGTGCTGGTGGTGGCGGCGGCAGGAAACACGGGCAATCAGGTGCTGTTTCCCGCCGCGTATCCGACCGTGCTGAGCGTGGGCGCAAGCGACCAGCATGATCAGCGGGCAGGCTTTTCGGCGTTTGGCGCGCGGCTCGATCTGCTTGCGCCGGGCGTCGATATTCTGAGTACATGGAATGGCGTGCCATACTTCGCGCGTTCTGGTACGTCCATGGCCGCGCCGCATGTTTCTGGTGCGGCGGCGCTGCTGTGGACGCGCATGCCGAACATGACGCCCGCACAGGTCCGTCGCTGCCTGTTGCAAACCGCCATCGATCTCGGCCCGCCTGGCCGTGATGACAATCATGGCTGGGGTTTACTCAATATCGGGCGGGCGTTGCAGCAGAACTGCCAGTCCTTAACGTTTTTACCATTGATGGCATCATGACGTATGATGCGTTTGGCGCAGGCTGTCGAGCAAAGGAGATGGCGAGTATGAGACGAGCAGTTCTGTTGATCGTGCGTGGGCTTCTGCTTCTGGCGCTCGCCGTTCCGTTGCCTGGCATGGCAGCGCTGGACTCACATCATGGAAAGGGTGCGGAGCAATCGCCCGCACCCATGAGCGTGGACAATCGCGCGAACCGCCCGACGCGCGTCATGATCGAGTTGGCTGACGAGCCAGCAGCGCCGCTGTTCGCCCGCGCTCGTGACGCAGCGATGGCGCTTGGCGGGTCGCACCGGGCGCACGCGGTGGCGCAGGCGACGGTTGCGGCGCGGGCGCAACTCGCGCGGATTGACGCGGCGCAGCAGGAGTTGCTGCCGGAGCTTGCGCGGCTGAACGCGACCACGCTGTTCCGCACGCAGCGCGTGTACAACGGCATGGCCGTGCAGGCCAGCGCCGATGCGCTGCTCCAGATTGCGCGCATGCCAGGCGTCGTGGCGATTCATCCGCTGCCGTCCGTGCGGCTCACGAATGCGTCCAGCGTGCCATTCATTGGCGCGCCGCAGGTGTGGGGCGGCACCGCTGCCGCGACCGGCAAGAACATCAAAATCGGGATTATTGACACTGGCATTGATTATATTCATACCGATTTTGGTGGCAGCGGGCGCACCGACGATTACGTTCGCAACGACACAACCATTATTACTGATACACCGGCGCTGTTTCCGAGCGCCAAAGTAGCGGGCGGCTACGATTTCGTGGGCGATGCCTACGACTCGATCAGCAGCGCCCCGGCGCAAAATGTTCCACATCCTGACCCTGACCCCATGGACTGCCAGGGCCACGGTTCGCATGTGGCGGGTACGGCGGCGGGCATGGGTGTCAACAATAGCGATGGCGCGACCTACGCTGGCCCGTACAACAACGCGCTTGATTTCTCGACCTTTCGGGTTGGTCCCGGCGTCGCGCCCGAGGCGACCTTGTACGCGCTGCGAATCTTCGGCTGCGGCGGCTCGGCGTCGAGCGACGTTGTGTCCGAGGCGATTGAGTGGGCCGTTGATCCAAATAAGGATGGCGATTTCTCGGATCGTCTGGATGTGATCAACATGTCGCTCGGCGCGTCGGCGGGCGGCAGCCTCGATACGCAGTCGGTCGCCAGCGACAACGCCGCGAAGCTTGGCGTGGTGGTGGTTGCCTCGACGGGCAACGACGGCGACAACTACACGATCGCTTCCAGCCCCGGCAACGCCCCGCGCGTGCTCAGCGTGGCGGCCACCGGCGAAACGACGCCCGACACGCTGGCGTCGTTCTCGTCGCGCGGCCCCGGCAGTTCGCTTTTGTCGCTCAAGCCTGACATTGCCGCGCCCGGCCTGTCGATCTTCTCAGCAGCAAATCGCAGCGGCAATCAGGGCAGATTTCTTAGCGGCACGTCCATGGCTTCCCCGCATGTCGCTGGCACGCTGGCATTGTTGCGCCAGATTCATCCCGACTGGACCGTGGAGGAGTTGAAGGCGCTGGCGATGAACACCGCGCTCCATGATGTCTCTGTTGCGGCGGGAGCGGCGTCCACGGCCTATGGGCCGGGCCGGGTCGGTGCCGGGCGGGTGGATGTGGCGCGTGCCGCCGCGCAGCAGGTGATCGCCTACAACGCCGATGGGTCAGGCACGGTCAGTGTCTCGTTTGGCGCGTTGGAAGTTACCGAGCCGATTACGATTGTGAAGCAAGTTGTTGTGGCGAACAAAGGCACGCGCATGGCGAATTATCAGCTTGCCTGCCAGCAGGCCGTGACTATTCCTGGCGTGAGCTATTCGGTGGAACCGGCTGACGTGGTGCTGTTGCCGTCGCACAGCGCGCAGGTGACAATCACGTTGCGCGCCGATCCAGCCGCCATGCAGCACACCCATGATCCGTCCGTGCCAGAAACGCAGGACGGCGCGCCGCGCCACTGGCTCAGCGAGGCGGCCGGCTACCTGACCATGACCGATAGCGCAACTTCCGCGCTGGTGGGGCGGCTGCCGGTGTACGCTGTCGCGCGTCCTGCCTCGCGCATGCAGGCCGTTGAGCGCGCGCTGCCAGATGTTGACCAGGGGCGCGTTACCGGCACGCTTTCGCTGTCTGGCACGGGGCTGACCAGCACCATGCTTCCGACCCGTGAATTGTCGATCATGACGGCCTACGAACTAGCGTACACCAGCCCGGAGAATACGCCAACCGACGTGGGCCGCAACGCCGACCTCCAGTATGTCGGCATTGCTAGCAATGTGTCGGCAACCAGCACCAAATCAGTGAGCGACGCGACGCTGTTCTTCGGCCTTGCCACCTATCGCGACTGGGCTTCGCCGCATCAGGTCGAGTTCGAAATTCTGATCGACAGCAACCGCGATGGCAAGGATGATTACAGCGTGCTTGAGTGGAATCTTCGGAGCGCCACTGGCAGCGGCGTGAGCGATGTGTTTGTCACCGCGGTGCACGATCTGGCGACGGGCAAAACGAACGAGCGAACGCTGTTTCTCAACGGCTTGCCTGCCCGCCCGACCGGCGGACAGCCGCTGGGGCTGGACAGCGTGCTGTTCAACACCAATGTCATGATGCTGCCGATCATGGCGTCGGATATTGGCCTTTCTGATACGCACAGTTCATTCAATTACCACGTGCGTACATGGAGCACCGATCGTGGTGATACGGAGTTTCTCAACGATGTGGAGTTGTACGGCGCGCCGGTGGATGAAACGCCGGTGCTGACCTACAATGCCGCGCAGCCTGGCCTTGATGTTGCAAATCGAAGCATGTTCAACATGCCTTT
This sequence comes from Roseiflexaceae bacterium, assembly GCA_035765855.1. Classification (GTDB taxonomy): domain Bacteria; phylum Chloroflexota; class Chloroflexia; order Chloroflexales; family Roseiflexaceae; genus DASTWM01. The sequence continues at coordinate 2,174 of DASTWM010000423.1, read as the reverse complement.
GTATGCGGATGTTCCGAGTACGACCGTTACGTACCTGTACGACGCTGCGGCGTTCGGGCGCAACCATTCACGAGGGCTGCTTTTGTTCCATCACCATAACATCAGCGGCCAGCGAGCCGAGGTCGTCGCGCCGGGCGGGCAGGCAGCAGCAATACAACTCGCTCTGCCGCTGATTGCGAAATAATGAGCAGCATGAACATGAGCTGTTCGCAGTTGACAAAATGTATGCTGTCCGGTACATTACGCTTCCTACAACCTGTAGCGTGAGAAAAGTGAACCTCTCTACATGGTCACGCAGCTTTTTTGCTGATGGGCAATGGCCCCGCTCACCGTTGGGAGCATGTGCGGGCGTACCGAACGAGCATGATTCTCGATAGGTGAGGTCAAGGCAATACCGTCTCATTGCCATGCCTGATCGTCATTTACTATGCAGCATGCAGCCAATGCACAGCAACGATTGACTCGAATCACAGAATGACAATGGTGTCGTTCTGTCTTTGTTGTGCTGCACATAATATAAGGAGGCAGGGCTTTTTCAAACCAGGTGTTGAGGGAGAATGCTTCGCATTTGGAGCAAAGGTACGCCAGCACGTCCTAGTTGTCGTTGTTGTATGAAGGGAAACGAGATGAACCATCCCATTGCAGAAGCAGCACGGAAGCCGCTGGTTCTTGCCAGCGCCATGCTGCTCATGGTTGCAAGTCTGCTCCTTCCTCTTGGGGTCCAGGCGCAGCCAGCAGATCCAGGCCACATCCCCGCGAGTACGCCCGCCCGTTCGCTGAATGACCAGCTTAAAGTGAACCCTGAGCTGAACACGCTCCGCAAAGTCAGCCCGCGCCTGCTGACCCAGAAGGGGCCAGCCCAGGTTGTGCTTGAATTGCAGGCCGCGCCGACTACACAGGTTTACGCGCAGGCGTTAACTGGCGGCCAGAGCGCGCGTGCTGTCACAACGGCGCAGGCGCAGCTCGCGCAGATCAACGCGGCGCAACAGCGCGTGCTGTCGTCGCTGGGCGGCGTGGGCGCGACGGTGCTTTACCGCACGCAGCGCGTGTACAACGGCATCGCCGTCATGGTGGATTCCAGCCGACTCACGGATCTGGCGCGCTTGCCGGACGTGAAAGCGATCCACCCGCTGGTCGCCAAACACATTGATAACGCCTCCAGCGTGCCGCTGATCGGCGCGCCGCAGCTGTGGGCTGGCGCGGCTGGCCTCACCGGCCAGGGCATCAAGGTCGGCATTATTGACACGGGTATTGATTACATCCATACCGATTTTGGTGGCGCTGGCACTGGCTACGATGCGAACAATCCTGCTGTGGTTGAGGCGGGCAGCTTCCCAACCGCGAAGGTCGTTGGCGGCCATGACTTCGTCGGCAACGATTACAATGCCGATCCGTCAAGTCCGGCATTTCAGCCGGTTCCGCATCCTGATGACGATCCGCTGGACTGCAACGGCCATGGTTCGCATGTGGCGGGTACGGCAGCCGGTTTTGGTGTGAACACCAATGGCTCGACCTACACTGGCCCGTACAACAGCGCGATTGACTTTTCGGGTTTTCGGATTGGACCCGGCGTTGCGCCGCAGGCCAGCCTGTATGCGCTGAAGGTATTTGGCTGCGACGGCTCGACCAACGTTGTTGCAGAGGCTATTGAATGGGCTGTTGACCCGAATGGCGACGGCGACTTCTCCGATCATCTGGACGTGATTAACATGTCGCTGGGCCAAGATTTCGGCGTTCCAGGAGACCCAGATGTAGCTGCATCCGATAATGCTGCGACCGCTGGTGTTGTTGTTGTGGCATCGGCGGGCAACGCATCGGACACCTATTTCATCGCAGGCAGCCCGGCATTGTCGGCGCGCACGATCAGCGTGGCTTCGTCGCGCGATAGCACCGCTGTGGTCGACGCATTCCGTGTGAATACCCCGCCGGCCATTGCTGGTCTGCACCCGGCGTTGTTCTCGGCGCGATACGATTGGGAGAACAGTACGCCCGTGACGGGTACGCTGGTGTACATTGCAGATCAGAATACGGGTTGCCAGACCTACACACCGGCCAACGCCGCGCAGATCAGCGGCAAGGTGCTGTTGATCGACTGGACGGATGACGAGTGCGGCTCGATTACGCGCACTGGCAACGCCGTGACGGCTGGTGCAATCGGCGTGATTATCGCCGAC
>DASTWM010000422.1:0-46011 GCA_035765855.1 Roseiflexaceae bacterium | reverse complement strand
ACGCTGCCGTCGGCCAGCAGCGCGCCGCGCCCGCCCAGCGTGAGCACCACCGCGCCAACGCCGCGCGCAAGCAGCGCGTGGGCCGCCGCTGCCGCCGATTGGTCGTCGTCAACGCTCATGCCCGTCAGCAGCGCCGTCTCGGTTTCGTTCGGCACCAGCACATCAACGAGTTGCAACAGTTCGTCAGGTAAGGGGCGCGCCGGAGCGGGGTTGAGGAGCACGCGCGCGCCAGCACCATGGGCGAGCTCGGCGGCGCGCTGCACTGCATCGAGCGGCACTTCGAGTTGCAGCACCAGCACGTCTGCGCGGCGGATCAGGTCGGCAGCGCGCTCGACATCGGCGCTGCTGAGACGACCGTTCGCGCCAGGTACGATGATAATACTGTTGTCACCGCTGCCGTCAACTACAATGGTCGCCGTGCCGGTGCTGGCCGACGCATCCTCCATGACAAACGCGCGGTCAATCGATTCGCGCTGAAGCGTCTGCATGAGGCGCTGGCCAAAGTCGTCCTGCCCGACGCGCCCGACCATGTGCGTACGCGCGTGAAGCCGCGCCGCCGCGATGGCCTGATTCAGCCCTTTGCCGCCCACAAACGTCGCAAACGAACGGCCAGTCAGTGTTTCACCCGCCACAGGCCGCCGCTCCGTGGTGGTCACAAGATCATAGTTTAAGCTGCCGACAACCACAACGGTTGGCTGCTTCATGGCGAACTCCTACTCCATGCTACAGAATACATTCGCTATTATAGCGTGCTGGACAAGCCCGACTTTTGTGCTACGATACTGCGCATAAAGGAGGGCTTGATTATGTGCAACCATGTTCATTACCTGCACGCTCATCATCGCCACAGCATCTTCTGCATCCTGCCGCCGTATATTCTCAGCCAAATCGTTCAGAGCGGGTCTGACCAGCAGCGTTCGAGCGCGCTGGGAACACTTCGCACGGACCAAACATTCCGAACGTTGCGCGCCACAAATCAGTCACCCGCCGGCGCAGTGTTGGGCAAGCCAGTCACTGCGACGGAAGAAGGCCAGAAACAACGCACGATCTATACAGCCAAGAATACTCAAACATTGCCCGGCACGGTGGTGCGCGCGGAAGGCGCGCCGCCCAGCGGCGATCCGGCCGTTGACGAGGCGTACGATGGTCTCGGCGACACGTTTGACTTTTACTGGGAAGTGTTCGAGCGCAACTCGATTAACGATCAGGGCTTGCCGCTCGACGCGACAGTTCACTTCGGCGATAAGTACGACAACGCCTTCTGGGACGGCTCGCGCATGGTGTTCGGCGACGGCGACGGCGAGCTGTTCAACCGCTTTACGATTGCCATCGACGTGATTGGGCATGAACTGACGCACGGCGTCACCGAGGATGAAGCCAAGCTAACCTATATGTTCCAGCCCGGCGCGCTGAACGAGTCGATTTCCGATGTATTTGGTTCGCTTATCAAGCAGCGGGCGCTCAACCAGACGGCAGACAAAGCGGACTGGCTGATTGGCGCAGGCTTGTTCACCAAAAATGTCAAAGGCACCGCGCTGCGCTCGATGAAAGCGCCCGGCACCGCCTACGACGATCCGGTGCTCGGCAAAGATCCGCAGCCGGCAAGCATGAAGCATTTTGTGCGCACGTATCAGGACAATGGCGGCGTTCATATCAACTCCGGCATTCCCAACCACGCCTTTTACCTGGTCGCAACTAAGCTGGGCGGGTATGCATGGGAAAAGGCTGGCAAAATCTGGTACGAAACGCTGCGCAATTCTTCGCTGCGGCCCGGCACGGGCTTCAAGAGCTTCGCCCGCCTGACCGCGACGGTGGCGGGGCGGCTCTACGGCGCAAATAGCGTGGAGCAGAAGGCCATACAGGAAAGCTGGGCAGAAGTCGATCTGCCTATTACATAATATACATGGTGGCAATGGCGCGCACCAAAGGAGGCTATCATGCGGATTACATTTCAGCGTGAAGGCGGCGTCGCTTTTTTTCCGGGGCTGAGCAAGCCGGTGACAATTGAAAGCGACAGCCTGCCGAGTGATGAGCAGGCAGAAATCGCGCAACTGATCCAACAGTCGGCCTTTTTCAGCCAGCCGGAACAGGTTGGAACGCTTTCACGCGGCGCGGCAGATTACATCCATTACACCGTGACTGTGGACGATGGACCGAACAGCCACACAATCCGCATCGTTGAGCCAGTGCAGGATGTGCGGCTGCAAGAGCTGATCGCGTTTTTGCAAGCCAAAGCACGCGACACCCAGCGCCCTGCGGCAGCCACGCTTTCGTCGCATACCGAAGAGCACCCACATCACCAGCGCGCGAAGGGCGACGCCGACAAGGGGTAAACGGTCGCACAGAGGCGATAGCAGCATATGAAAACGGCTATCGCCTCTTTTTATGCCTCGCTCCCCGCCACATGCGGCATGCCATCACACATGAGGAGTCTGCATGAATCAAACGCTCACCGCTATTCACGGGATCGCCGTCGGCCACGCGCAGGACGAGGAGTCGCTCACCGGCTGCACGGTGGTGCTGCTGCCCGATGGCACGACCTGCGGCGTGGACGTGCGCGGCGGCGGCCCCGGCACGCGCGAGACGGACCTGCTCGATCCGAGCGCCATGGTGCAGCACGTTCACGCGATCTGTCTTGCGGGCGGCAGCGCGTTTGGGCTGGCGGCGGCGACTGGCGTTATGGCATGGCTCCACGAGCGCGGCATCGGCTTCGACACTGGCAGCGCGCGCGTTCCAATTGTGCCTGCCGCCGTGCTCTTCGACCTGGGCATGGGCGCGCGCGACCGCTGGCCGGACGAAGCGATGGGCCGCGCGGCATGTGCGGTCGCCAGCACGGCCCCTGTGCCAGAAGGGACAATCGGGGCGGGAACCGGCGCGTCGGTTGGTAAAATCTTCGGCATGGCCGCCGCGACCAAGAGCGGCGTGGGCAGCGCCGCGCTCCAGCTGCCGGGTGGCGTTTCCATCGCAGCGCTGGCCGTCACCAACGCCTTCGGCGATGTGCGACGTGAAGACGGCACGATTCTCGCTGGAGCGCGCCAGGATGACGGCGGTTTTGTCGATACGGCGGCATTCCTGCGCAGCGAACAGGCGCGCGTCATGTTCGGCGGGCTGAATACCACGCTCGCGGTCGTCGGCACGGATGCGACACTCGACAAGGCTGGCTGCCGCAAGCTCGCTCAGATGGCGCAAGACGCGCTCGCGCGCACCATCCGCCCGATCCATACGCCATTCGACGGCGACATTGTATTCGCCGTGGCAACCAATGCGCGGCCTGCTCCGCACATGACGATGCTGGGAAGCGCCGCCGCTGATGTGCTCGCCGCTGCGATCATGCGCAGCGTCACCACGGCCACGGCTGCCGGTGGGTTGCCCGCCATTCGCGATCTGCCACAGCACACATAACGCTTGCTGATGCGCTTTAGCCAGGCTTCACCTGGCTCTCACCAAAGCCCCATTTTGGCGTCAGGCCATGTTCGTGTACAATGTCTGGAGGTAGAGCACAACATTCAAAAGACTATGAAGGAGAAATGTGTGAACATGCCCCATATCCGAGTGCATCTGTCACGGCTGACAGCACTCTTACTTTTTGTCTCTTTCCTTGCCGCCTGTGGGGACACTAATACCGCGTCGCTGCCCACGGCGCAGGTAGCTACCGCGCCATCAGGCGGCAGCACTGCAACGCAGGCTGTGCCGACCGCAGTAGGCCCAGTTGCAACAGATTCTGCACCCCCACCAACCAGCGCCGCAACAACCTCGACTGACACGCCAGTCAACACTACCGGCCCGCTCCGCACCGATCAGCTCCAGTTCGGCGTGGTGGAGCACCTGTACTACACCGACCGCGAACGTGTGCTGACGTTGACCAAGATTGCTGGCTTTACATGGGTGCGGCAGCAAATCCAGTGGAAAGATATCGAAGGCCCGCAGCCCAAGAACTACGCCTGGGCCGAACTCGACAACATCGTGAACGATGCCAACGCGCATGGCGTTAAGCTGCTGATCAGCATTGTCAAGGCACCGACATTTTACAATCCGACCAACGGACTGCCGAAAAATCCATCAGACATGGGCGATTTTGTGGAAGCCATGATGAAGCATTATGGCAACAAGATCGCCGCCGTCGAGATCTGGAATGAGCAAAATCTGGCGACCGAGAACGGCGGCCATGTCACCGTTGATGATGCCGGCCATTATGTCGAGATTCTGGCCGAATGCTACAAGCGTATCAAAGCTGTAGCGCCGGAAACGTTCGTGCTGTCGGGCGCGCCATCGTCCAGCGGCGTCAACGATCCGAACATCGCCGTGTCGGATGAAAATTATTATCGCGCGATGTACAGCTACAAGGACGGCATTATCAAAAGCTACTTCGACGCGCAAGCGGTGCATCCCGGCGGCGCGGCCAACCCGCCCGACACGATGTACCCAAGTAACCCAAGCCGTATCGAAGGCTGCAAACCTGCGCCCGACCACTGCTGGAACGACGACCCGACACATTATTTTCGCCATGTCGAAGATATTCGGCGCTTCATGGTCGAGGAAGGCGTTGGCGACCACCAGATGTGGGTCACGGAATACGGCTGGGCAACCGCAAACGATACGCCCGGTTACGAATTCGGCAATTTCGTTACGCAGCAGCAGCAGGCGGATTACATCATCAGTGCGATGAAGCTGATGAACGGCTACAAGGACGATCAGGGCAATCCATGGATCGGTGTGTCGTTCTTGTGGAACATGAATTTCGCCGTGCTCAAGGCCGCTGAAGGCCAGCCTGACAACGAGCAGGCCTCGTTCGCCATTCTCAATCCCGATTGGAGCCCGCGCCCGGCGTATCTCGCCATTCAAAGCTATCTGGCGCATCTGCAAAAGGAGCGCGGCGGCTAATCGTCCACAACTTCAAAGCGTCAAAAGAGCGACGAGAAGTTCTCGTCGCTCTTTTGACGTAGTATGTAGTATACGAGCGCTACAAGAGACAGCGCTGCCATGCAGGGGAAAACGCGCAGTGATCTGCAACAACCTGGTGGAGAAGTCGGGAAGTCTCGACGGGGAGAACTGCAGAACCAGAAAGCCGAACAACCAGATACGCTAAGTAGCTAAAAGTCACTATGACCTGAGGCACACTCACTTGCGCATTTTAGGTTTGATGTGAATTTCTTCCGTGACGCGCTGCGGCTCATCAGAGCGAATCTGCCGCTCTTCATTGAGGTGCGGCAACAACATAAGCGTCAGAGCAATCATGAGCACAAGGAAGAGGCTTGGAATGATACTTGACATGGAACGATCCTCACTTTGCACAGAGTATGCCGTACACATGGCGACAAGTGTACCGTGAAACGGCTACTGGCAGCAATGAAAGCGAGATGATACAGCGCTGAAGTGAGAGTCATTCCTATGCAGCGACGGGCAGGCTAATGCAGCACGTCGCGAACGATCTGCTCCAGCCGATCCAGCGGGAATGGCTTGGGCAGATAGTAATCTACCCGTTGCTCGCGGGCGCGCTTTTCCAGCTCTGGTGTTGCGTATGCTGTAATGAGCACGACGCGCGTATCCGGTGACGACTCCTTCACGGAGGCCGTTAGCTGGAGGCCGTTCATGCCAGGCATGTTGTAGTCGGTAATGACCAGCGGCACCGGGCGCAGGGCGATTTGCGCGAGCGCTTCTGCCCCGCTGTTCACCGTTACAATATCATAGCCTCCGGTAAGGTCGCGCATTAAACGATGGAGGATGATCAGAATATCAGGTTCATCTTCGACAAGAATAATGGCTGGGTTACGCGCGAACTGATCGGACATAACAAACGGCCTCCAGACCGGTACATGCAGTGTCATCATAGAACAATCTCGGGCATTGTATCATAGAGCGCTATGCCGGGCAACAGCATGCTGTACATTTTCTTCATGACATCGTTACCAGGTTTGTGCATCATGGCACCTGGCAGCGATTACGACAAAACACCAAAGAATTGGTGCAGTATTGGCAAACTTGTCGAAACCGAGGAGCGTATTATAATATGATAATGCATACAACAATGTAGGTGAGTTGTTGGCTATAGCGTACAACAGCCTACGAACCAAATCATTACCAACCAAACACGGGTGCCGCCACAGTGTTCGGTGTATAAAGGAGCATTCCAGATGACGCAGGATATGTACGAACTCCGTCGCGTGCTGACGAGCACAAGCGCGGGCATGATTGCCTACAAAGCGTGGGCGCAGCAAGCGCGGCGCGAGCGGCACTTTAATATTGCGCGGCTGCTTGGCGCGCTCAGTGCATCAAAGCAGATTCGCGCGATGCGGGCCTTCAGCGCTCTCGGCGAAGTTGGTACGACTGAGCGGAATGTAGATCGGGCACTCGAAAGCATGGAGCCTGAGGCCGTCGCAACCGGCCCGATCACCGGGACCACGCCAGAAGTACGCGAACTGCTCACCCGCGCGCAGCGGGCGCTCGCAGAAGACCGTGATCTGCGTTTTGATGAAATTGATGATCTGTATGTGTGCGCTACATGCGGGAATTTGCGCGAAGGGCAGAATGTGCAGCCATGCCCTGTGTGTGGCGCTGTGCCAGAAGCGCATCGCGCCTTCCGCGCTTCGGATATCTTCGGCGCGCTTGGCCCGCACGGCATCACGTCATTTCTCGACCACACGCCCGCAGCACTCCAGCAATTAATCCAGGGGCTTGAGGACAAGCTGCTCATCCGGCGGCTCGATGGCGAACCATCGCTGAAAGAACTGATTGGCCACCTTGCCGATATCGACAGCGTATTTCGTGAGCGCGCCTGGCTCATCCTTGAAACCAATCAGCCAACGTTGCCCTTGGCGCATCCACCACGCCTCGACTCGGCCATCAAGTACCGCGACCAGCCGATTGACATGGTATTTGCAACGTTTCAAAAAAGTCGGCAGCAGACGTTGACGCTGCTGCGTGGTCTCACCAGCGCAGCATGGCATCGCACAGGCATGCATGAGATCTATGGTCAGGTCAACCTGATCAATCAAGGCAACTGGGTGGTGAGTCATGAGCGCACCCACCTTGTCGAGATGGCGCAACTCCGCCATGATCTGGTTTTGAGCGATGAAACATGCTGCGAGCCGGTGGAACTGTCTGAGGTGCTGGTCGACAACGTTGCTGAAGGAGAATAACTTGGCGCTGCCTGTGCGCCTTCCGTATGGCACCAACAAAGCAACAATCAGCGGATCTTGAAGAAATTGCGCCCAACCAGTTTTTGATTCATACTGCGCGCATCAAAATCCTGCTCAAAGACGAAGGTGAGATTTCTGGCCGTCGGTTCACACTCACGACATGGCGGCGCGAAGGCCTGCTGGCGCGGCTGCGCGCCCGCGGCTTCGTGGCGCGAACGCTTGCGGATCACATTGAGCGGCTGCCCGCGCTGCCCGCGCCACCCGCGATTGGCGAAGCGCAGTGGCGACCGCTTGCACACGCGGTGGAGCGTTTCAGCGTGTTTGGAATAGAACGGCTGCAATGGGAACCGATCGCAGCCGAGGAGCGCAATGGCGCGCGCGGCGTGATGATACGCGGCGGCTCGGTGCTGCGGCGGCGCAAGGGGCGCGGCCTGGCGTCGTTCTACCTTGCCGTCGCGGAGCCTGCCAGTGTGGGGCTGCGCTCGCTCAACGAAACCACCGCGCTGCTCACCGGCTACGCGCACGCCGCAGCGCATAGCGCAGTGCTCGTGGCCGAGCGCGAACATGATCGTTTCCGTCTGCCCAACGTCGAGCTTCCTGCGCCGCACCGCACACTACTCCAACGCATTGCCTCCAACGACGACATGTTCGTGGTGGATCAGCAAGGCTGGCCGCTGGTGCAGGAACTGTTTGCACAACTCGGCGTGCGGCTAACAACGAAGTAATACCAAGAAGGGGCAAGCTGCAATGAACCCTCACCCTCAATCCCTCTCCCATTGGGAGAGGGATTGAGGGTGAGGGTTTCTGATGAAGAATTTACCGCTTGCGGTTGCGCAGGAACGGCGGAATGTCCAGATCGTCTGTGCTGTTGAAGCTCGGCGCGACGCGCGGTTGCGCAGGGCGCTGGGCGGGCGGCTGCTGGTTGGCAACCGGCGCGGGCTGTTGCTGCTGGGCTGGCTGCTGCTGGCTCACGCCGGGAAACGAACGCGAGCGATGCACATTCGGCTTGTTCAGGTCGAAGCCGGTCGCGATCAGCGTGACCTTGACCTGGCCGGGCGTAAAGGTCGGGTCGAGCACTGCGCCGAAGATGATGTTGGCATCTGGATCGACCGCCTTGGCGATGATGTCCGCCGCCTCGTTCACCTCGGTGATGCCCAGATCCTCGCCGCCGGTCACGTTGAGCAGCACGCCCTTCGCGCCGTCGATCGAGACTTCCAGCAGTGGCGACGCGATGGCCTGCTGCACCGCGTCGACCATGCGGTTGTCGCCCTGGCCCATGCCAATCGCCATGAGCGCCGAGCCCTGCTGCGCCATGATTGTCTTGACGTCGGCGAAGTCAACATTGATCATGCCACGCTGTGTAATCAGGTCTGAGATGCCCTGAATGCCCTGGCGCAGCACGTCGTCGGCCATGCGGAAGGCTTGCAGGATCGACGTGTTCTTGCTGGCGGTCTGGAGCAGGCGATCATTCGGAATCGTGATCAGCGTGTCGACCATGGGCTTAAGCTGCTCGATGCCCTGCTCGGCCATCTTGCGGCGGTGGTTGCCCTCAAAGGTAAACGGGCGCGTCACTACGCCGACGGTCAGCATGCCGAGATCCTGCGCGACGCTTGCGATGACCGGCGACGCGCCGGTGCCGGTGCCGCCGCCCATGCCCGCCGCGATAAAGACCATGTCCGCGCCCTTGAGCGACTCGGAAATCTCCTCCATGGTCTCCTCAGCCGCCTTCTGGCCGATGACCGGGTTGCCGCCTGAGCCAAGACCCTTGGTCAGCTTGTCGCCAATGCGGATGCGCACATCGGCGCGCGAGTGCATCAGCGCCTGCGCGTCGGTGTTCACCGTAATGAACTCAACGCCCTGTACGCCGTCTTCGACCATGCGATCAACAGCATTCGAGCCGCCGCCGCCAACGCCAACAACTTTGATTTGCGCGAAGTGTTCCACCATGTTCGAGTAGTCGTTGTAATCCATGCCAATCCCCCTTCGATTGTAAGCTTGCAGTCGCCAGTTTTCAGTCTCAGATATCAGTCACCAGCCGCCAGAATGCAGTCACGAGTCGCCAGCCACCAGCCTTTTAATGAAATACCCACATGCCGACGGCTGACTGCTCCTGCCGGCTGCTTATTATGGTAAAAATTCCCGAAGCCAATTCTTGAAGCGATCATAGCTGGACTCCTGCCCGCCACGATCCATCGTGCTGCCGCCGCTGATGTGCGCCGATGCTGGCGCGAAGCCATGCCGCGCGCCCCAGCGTACCAGCCCAACCGCCGTTGCATACGACGGGCTGTCCATTGAGTCAGAAAGGCCGACCAGATCCGTTGGTACGCCGATCCGCACCGGAATGCCGAGCATGTCACGCATCAATTCGTCGAAGCGCGACAACTGCGCCGCGCCGCCCGTCAGGACCACGCCCGCTGGTAGCATGCCTTCGTAGCCGCTCCGGCGAATCTCGTTGTAAATCAGTTCGACCACCTCCTCTGCGCGCGCCTGAATGACTTCGTTCAGGGTGTAGCGGCTGATCTGCTGCTTCTCGCCGGGCGAAAAGCCTTCAGCCTCGATCAAATCCTCTTCCCCCTCGGCAGGTTGCTCGGCAATCGCCGAGCCGTACTTTATTTTGAGATATTCGGCTGTGTAATGCGGTGTTTGCATGACCAGCACAATATCGTTGGTGAAGTGGTTGCCGCCAACTGGCAGCACGCTGGTGTGCCACACGCTGCCCTGCACGAACACGGCAATGTCGGTGGTGCCGCCGCCCATGTCCACCAGCACCACGCCGCGATCCTTGTCGTCGCTGGTCAGCACCGCCTCACCGGAGGCCAGCGGCTGCAGCACCAGATCGTCGATCTCGACGCCGGATTTGCGCACGCTCTTGATCAGGTTCTGGATCGCCATGACCTCGCCAGTGACGATGTGCGTCTCGACCTCCAGGCGAAAACCCGACATGCCGAGCGGGTCGCGGATGCCTTCATGCCCATCCACGATATAGGCGCGCGGGATGACATGAATAACTTCGCGCTGAGTTGGAATGGCAATCGCCTGTGCCGCCTCGACCGCCCGGTCGATGTCGTACTGCGTAATCTCGCCGCGAGCAATCGCCACCGGCGCGCGACTGTTCAGCGAAGCGATGTGACGGCCCGCAACGCCGATAAAGGCTGTGCCAATACGATAGCCGGACAGGCGCTCGGCCTTTTCAACGCTGGAGGAAATGGCGTTAACGGCATCGTCAATATTGACGACCATGCCCCTGTCCAACCCTTTCGAAGGGGTGAGGCCGACGCCAAGAATGTTGACGCGCCCGCGATCCTGGACCTGCGCCACAATGGTGCAAATTTTGGTTGTGCCGACATCTATTCCGACAATCGTTCGTGGTGCCATAACGATTCCTTTGGAAGTTATGAGTTACGAGTTTTGAGTTTTGAATACCTTTATAAACTTTTCATCATTCATAACTCATAACTCATCATTCATAACGTATTATTGCTGTGGTGTTGGTGTTTCGTCTGTTTTCTTATGCTCATCTCGGTAATATGGTTGCGTTGGACGCAGGTCGAGAAAGGTAAAGGTTGTACCATCATGTAATAACGCGTTCAAGACCATTAATTTATCTTCTAGCCGATCACTCTTCCCAAAAATAATCGTGCGCCCATCGTTTGTAACAACGGAAATGCCTTCCGTGATGTTCCAGTTGATGGTAGCGAGCTGAATGCCAAGCTCGCCCGGCAAGCGCAGGCTGAGCGTGCGGCCAAGCGTCAGCGCGTCGGCATCCACCCGATCATTTGGCTGAAGCGCGCGGTTCGACTGGTCGCTAATGACCAGCGCATCGGTCAGCGTGGCCGTGCTATCAATGCCGAGTACGCGCCCGCTGGCATCCACCAGATAACGCGTGCCACCCACCTGCCAGCGCAATTCTGGCCGCCGCTCCTGGACCTGCAACGTGAGCGTGCCTGGCAGCGTCACATAGGCACCTGCCTGCTCGACGTAGGCGCTCTGCTTGAGCTTTTCCGTGATCGCGTCCGTATCGACAAACCAGATCGACTGGCCGCGCGCATCCGCCATCTGTTCGACTTCTTCGGACTTCAGCACCTGCGCGCCCTCGACGCGCACATCATGCACGGCAAACGCTGGAGCCGTAAAGATGTACAGCAGCCCGCCCATGGCGGCGAAGAACAGCACAAAGCTGATCACGCGCCCGCTCGCCAGCAGCGCGCCTGCCGCCCGACGCGGCCCCGGCAGCACCAGCGAGCCTTGCCGTCGCTTCGGCTGGCTGGCTTTACGCCGCGCCGCCACACGCTCGCGGGTGTTTGGCTGATTGTAGTCGAATTTGTTCATGATCTGCGGTGATGCTTAATGCTTGATGCTGGAAATACTTATTGGCGCGCGCTCAAGCATCAAGCATCACGATGATGGCGTTCCAGCGCCAGTTCAATCAATTTATCTAAAAGTTCGGGGTAACTTGTCCCGCTCGCTTCCCACATTTTGGCGTACATGCTAATCGGCGTGAAGCCCGGCATGGTGTTGACCTCGTTGAGGTACAACTGCTCGGTGTCACGGTCGAGCAGGAAGTCGACCCGCGCCAGCCCCGCCCCATCGAGCGCCTTGAAAGCCGCCACGCCAAGCTCGCGCACCTGCTCGGCCAACTCCGGCGAGACCGGCGCGGGAATAACGATTTCCGACTCGCCACCCAGGTATTTGGCCTCATAATCGTACCAATCCTTGGACGGCACGATTTCGCCCGGCACGCTGGCCTGCGGATCATCGTTGCCCAGCACGCTCACCTCGATCTCGCGGGCGTTGATGCCCTGCTCGACCACAATGCGCCGGTCGTAGCGCGCCGCTTCGTGCAGACCAGCAAGAAGCGTCGCCCGCTCGGTCGCCCTGGTGATGCCGACGCTGCTGCCCATGTTGGCGGGCTTGACGAACATCGGGTAATGCAGTTGCTGCTCGATCTGCGCGATGATCTGCTCGCCGCTGCGTTCAAGATCAACGCGCCGGACCAATACCCACGGCAGCACCGGAAAACCAGCCGCGCTGAAGGCGTACTTCATCATGGCTTTGTCCATGCCGACCGCCGAGGCCAGCACGCCGCAACCGACGTATGGCACGCCCGCCAGTTCGAACACGCCCTGAATAGTGCCGTCCTCGCCCTTGGGGCCGTGCAGTACCGGAATGATTACGTCGATTCCAGTCGGCAGGTGCCAGTCGCCAGTCGCCAGTCGCCAGTCATCGTCGCCAGCCGTTGACTGCTGACTGGTGACTGCGGACTGCGGACTGCTGGCTGCGCCGCCAGGCAGCAGGCGTGGATCGGCTTGCGCGGTCAGCATGGCAGGCGCATGCTCGCCGCTGATCCAGCGTCCATCTTTGGTGATGCCGATTGGCGTGACCTCGTAGCGCTCGCGATTCAGGTTCGCGAGAACGGCGCGCGCCGAAACAATCGAGACCTCATGCTCGCCCGATTGGCCGCCAAACACCACACCAACACGCAGTTTTTTGGTCATAGCACCTGCACCTCAAGCTCAAGCTCGACCCCAAACGCTTGCAGCACGCGCTCGCGCATCAGGTCGGTCAAGCGCAGCACATCGTCGCTGGTCGCGCCGCCGACATTGACGATGTAATTCGCATGCTTCTGCGCAACTTCCGCGCCGCCGATGCGCGTGCCTTTCATCCCAGCTGCCTCAATCAGGCGGCCCGCGCTGTCGCCCGGCGGGTTCTTGAACACGCTGCCGCACGACTGGCCGGAAGGCGTTTTGCTGCGCCGCAGCGCCGCCGTTTCGGCCATGCGCGCGCTCAGTTCGCCCGGGTCGGCGCGGTGAAGGCGAAACTCTGCCTTTAGAACAACCGGTTTAACCGCAGATGAACGCGGATACACGCCGATATAGTGCTCATTGTCTATTATTTTCGACTCCTCGTCATCTATCAATCTGCGTTCATCTGTATTTATCTGCGGTTGATTTTCTCGCTGCTTCAGGGCGCTGGTGCGGTAGCTGTAGCCTAGCCGCTCTGCCGTCCACTCCTCGACTTCGCCATCGACCAGCAGCCATGCCCGCGTAAGCACCGACGCGGTATCGCCGCCGTAGCAGCCCGCGTTGCCGTATACCGCGCCGCCGATCGTACCCGGCAGCCCTTCGGCCCACTCCAGCCCGGCCCAGCCCTGGCGCGTCAGCTTCCGCACCGTTCCCGCTGTCGGCGCGCCCGCATCGATTCGCGCGCGCCCGTCATCTCCCTCTGGCTCGATGACAATCTCCTGCGCCCGGAAACGCACGACCATGCCATCGAAGCCCGCGTCGCGCACGAGCGTATTTGTGCCGCCGCCCAGCAGAAATACTGGCAAGCCACGTTCATGCGCCCACGCCAGCGCCGCGCGCAGTTGGTCAACGCTCGTTACATCAGCGAAAAAGCGCGCCGGGCCGCCAATCCGCCACGACGTGTAACGGGCCAGTAGCTCCTGCTCTCGTATGTCAATAGGTGTTGTCACTCTGGCAAATGTCCTGACCGAATGCGGTCACGCAACGCGCGCATCTCGTCGGCATGGCCGAGCGCCTCGCGAATCTTCAGCGCGTTGGCCCAGTGCCGGTTGGCCTGATCGCGCTGGCCCTGCTCCAAAAACATGTCGCCCATGCGCTCCAGCGTGCGCGCCAGGGCAATCTGGTCGCCGGAGCGCTGCGCCAGCGCCAACGCCTCGGCGTAGTGCTGCTGCGCCACATCATAGCGGCGCAATGCCCGCGCCGCATCCCCAAGGTGGAGCAGCGCCACGCCCTGGCCGCGCTGATTCTGGGTCTGCTCGTCGAGCGCCCGCGCCCGCTCATGGTAGCCCATCGCCTGCTCGTGCTGGCCCAGGCGGCTCATGATCGTGCCGATCACACTGTTGGCGCGCGCCTGGCCGATCACATCGCCAATATCCTGGCGGATGCGCAGGCTTTCTTCCGCATTCCCAAGCGCCTCGTCCAGCTTGTTCTGGCCGAGCAATCCAAGAGCTAATTTTTCCTTCAAAATCGCCTGACCGAGCAAATTGGCCTGTCCATGCTGCAAATTGAGCGACTGCATGTAGAACTGCATGGCTTCGCGGCTTGCGCCAAGCACGCGGTACACATCGCCAATGCTGGTCAGAATGCGCGCCTGCTGCATGCTACCTTCACCCAGCGCAGGCTCTTCCTGCGCAAGCCGCAACTCCTGCAACGCTTCCAGATGCCGACCTTGCAGTTGGTGAACTTTGGCGAGGTTCACGCGCGCTTCGGCCTCAAGATCGCTCAATTCGCTGCGTTCTGCCACATCGCGCGCCTGCTGCAAGGACGCCTCGGCCTCGCGCAGCTGCCCGACCTCGCGCTGCATGCGCCCAACCTGGAGCAGCGCCCGCGCCTCAGCCTCGCGACCGTAGCGGGCCTGCGCCACACGCAGCATGCGCCGGGCATACTCCAATCCTTCGCGATATTGCCCGCCGAACTCCAGCACAGCCAGCGCCAGCGCATAGGCGCGCAGTTCGTAGCCGCGTCGTTGCGCGGGCCGCAGCCGCTCAAGCAATTCCAGCGTCCGCTCGGCCCACTGCCGCGCTGCCACAAAATCAAGCCTGGCAACATGCGACTCAGCCACTTCCAGCGCCATGTTCGCGGCCTGCGCGTACTTACTGGCCTGCTCCCAGTGCCACACCGCCGTCTCGCGCCAGCCATCCGGCGCAAGCTTGTTGTCGCGGTAGCGCTCGCTGAGTTGCGCGGCAACATGGTCATGAAAGGTTGTAATATCTTCGGTCATGGCAATCTACTTCCGCTGAAGCACATACTCACCCACCTTGTAGCCATCACCCGCGCCGAGCGTGAGCAGCACATCGCCGGGCTGCACCAGCGCCGCCAGTTCCTCCGACGCCGCGCCAACATCGCCAACCGGCGCAACGTCGCGGTGCCGAATAGCCTCTGCCAACACATAATCGCTCATCCCAAGCGTGTCATGCTCGCGCGCTGCGTAAATCGCGCCGACCCGCACCACATCCGCCGCGTCAAAGGCGTCGGCCCACTCGTCGAGCAGCGCCCGCGTGCGCGAGTAGGTGTGCGGCTGCATGTAGACCACCAGCCGCCGGTCGCCGAAACGTTCGCGCGCGGCCTGCAACGTCGCCCGCACCTTGGCCGGGTGATGCGCGTAATCGTCCACGACCGTCACGCCGCCCGCTTCGCCTTTGATCTCGAAGCGCCGCCCCGCGCCATGGTAGCTTGCCAGCGCTTCCGCAATCGTCGTCTGGTCCACGCCGAGCGCACTCGCCGCAGCGATAACCGCCAGCGCGTTCTCAACATTATGTCGCCCCGAAAGGCGCAACGTGCGCGGCCCCAGCGCGCGCGTGGCGAAACTGCGCCGGTCGTAGCGCCACAGGTCGAAGCGCGTGCCATCGGGCATGGAATGCAGATTGGTCGCCGTCCACTCGAACAGCGTGCGGCGACATGAAACCAGGTCGCGGCCAAGCAGTTCGTCCACGCCGTACTGCGTCGCTTCCGGCAGGTCGATCGCGCGCTGCACGCCCGCGTCGTCGCCACACATGATCACATTGCGCGGCTCCGGCACCGAGCGAGCAAACGTTTGGAACGCTGCGTCGTACGCTTCCGGCGTCGGGTAGATGTCAACATGATCCCACTCGACATTCGTAATCACGGCCACCTGCGGCGCGAGCGCCAGAAACGTGCGGTCGTACTCATCGGCCTCGATCACCAGCGGCGCATCGGGCGCACCCCAGCGCGCGTTCGCGCCCAGATCTGGCACGTCCGCGCCGACCAGAAAGCCCGGCTCGCGCCCGGCGCGCAGCAGCACCAGCGCGATCATGGCGGTCGTCGTCGTCTTGCCTGCTGTCCCCGCCACCGCCACCACTGGCCGCTGCTTGGACCATTCGCGCCACAGGTCGGCGCGCTTCAGCACCGGCAAACCCTGCGCGCGGGCCGCCGCAACTTCCGGGTGATCGGGCTTGACCGCCGAGGTGATCACCAGCGCATCGGCTCCAGCAATGTTCGCTGGATCATGGCCGAGCATGATCGTCGCGCCACGCGCCGCGAGCGCATTGGCAGCCGCGCTGCGCTGCATATCCGAGCCACTGACGATGTGGCCCTGATCGAGCAGGATGTGCGCGATGCCGCTCATGCCCGCGCCCGCAATGCCAACGATGTAGTAATGTTGCATTATTTTTTCGGTGGGTCATTCCACAGGCGCGGCAAGCGCAACAGCGCCAGCACCGCCAGAATAATCACCAGCACGACAATGATGGTTGGAATCAAGCCCAATACCGGAGTCAGATCAGGCACCGTCGGTGCCGTCAACGTGATACCTTCGCCCGGCAGCGTCGGCTGGTTGCGCAAAGCGCGGATGCGATTCAAAAAGCTATTGACCGCAACGAACCAGAGCAAGCCCGTAATAGCGCCAAAGCCCGCGCCCAGGAGACGCTCAGCGGTATTCGTTGCAATGCGCGGCTTCCCAGCTGGATACGCCCACCCGAAGCGCGAACTGTATACCAGAAATGTCAGCAGCGCGAACAACGCCATGCGCGCCAGCAAATAGCGGAAACTGTCAGGATCGCCAAACAGCAGGTTCTGATCGAGCGCCGGTACATTCGTGCCCAGCAATACGCCAAAGACGCGCGGAATGTTGGTCAGGATACGATTGATAAATCCGATAAATTGGACCGGAAACAGCACCGTTGCCAGCACAACCAAACCCATGCCGATCGTAATACCAACTTCAAGCCAGAAGCCTCTGCGCCATCCAAGGTATGCAAAGAGAATCAACACGGGCACAAGCAGCGCCTGATAGCTACTGAAGGTAAAACTCACGGTCGGGCCTCCGTTGACTGTGCAATGGAAAGAAGAAGATCGGTAAGGCAATGAACCGCGTCTGGACGCGCCAGGGCCGCGCTCCGTTCCGACATCGTTTGCCGCTCATCGTCATGCTTCAGCAGCCGCTGAATAGCATGAAACAGCGGACCATCCTCAGGCTGTCCTGATCCTGCCATTTCGGCATCTGCGACTTTGACGGCGGCACCGCGCTGCACCAGATAATCGGCATTTTCGTCCTGATGAACATACGGATACGGCACAAGCACGGCTGGCAGTTTCGCCGCCGGCAGCTCGGCCATGGTTGACGCGCCGCTCCGGCAGACGGCCAGATCTGCCGCCCCGAACGCCCGCGCCATTGATGGAGTGACAAGATGACCCGATGACAGGATAACATCCTTGTCTCTAATTTTGTCACCTTGCCATCTTGTCATCTTGTCATTGTCGCTGCTGAACAAATAGGGATATAACTTGTACCGCTGCTGCAACTCCGCCGGCAGGCGCGCCGCCGCCTCGCGCAGAAATGTTTCGTCGCCCTCGCGCCCGCACACATGAATGATTTGCGCCAACGGCAACAGGTGCGGCAGCAGCGCGGCAATGGCCTTGTTGATACTCCGCGCGCCCCGGCTGCCGCCGTAGACAAACAGCACCGGCAACCCATCATGCAAGCCAAATGCCGCGCGGCATGCCGCTTTGTCTTGCTCGAACAACTCGCGTCGAACGGGATAGCCCACAACGTAGATTGCAGATTGTACATTGCAGATTGCAGATTGCTGGCTCTGCAATCTGCAATCTGCAATCTGCAATCTAAAATAAGTTGCTGAGTCTTCGACATTGCATGCCACCACGGTCGCCAGCCGCGCCAGCAGGCGCACTGCCAGCCCTGGCACCACGTCCGGCAGGTAAATAATCGTCGGCACGCCCGCTCGCCGCGCGGCGAGAAACAATGGCACGCACACATAGCCGCCGGTGCCAAGAATCGCGCCGGGCCGCTGCTCCGCAATCAGCCGCCGCGCCTGCTGTGTTCCACACGCAATCAGGGCGATATTGCGGGCGAGTGTCCATGGCGCGCGACCCCGCAACGCTGCTGAGGCGATGCCACGAAATGGCAGATTGCTTTCGCGCGCGACCAGGCCAGACTCCATGCCATCAGTGCTGCCGACGTAGACCACCCGAGAACCAGGAACCGCGAACCGCGAACCTTCCGCACTATCGCGCTCGCGCGCCGCGGCTGCTTGTTCCCGGTCGGCGAGCTCCTCGGCGACTGCCAGCGCTGGGTAAACGTGCCCGCCAGTTCCGCCACCACAGAGAAACAGGCGCGGGAAGGGCACGGATGGGCGCGCGTCGAGCACGTTCAGTTGTTTCTCTCGCATCACGTTCAACCGTGTGGCGCGACATGCTAATCAAAATACCAGCCGCAACCATACACATAATCAGCGACGAACTTCCGTAACTCAGAAATGGCAATGTAATGCCGGTAAATGGCAATAGCGTCGTGACGACGCCAATGTTGATAAAGGCCTGGAACACCAGCCAGCCGGTCAGGCCGATTGCCATAAGCGCGGCGAACGGCTCCGGCGCGCGCGCGGCGATGCGGAAGCCACGATAGGCGATCAGCAGAAAACAGCCGACCACGAACAGCGTGCCGAGCAGCCCGAACTCCTCGCCAATAATGGCGAAGATCGTGTCCGTGTGCGCCTGCGGCAGCCACAAAAACTTTTGGCGGCCCTGCCCCAGTCCAACGCCGAAAATGCCGCCGCTGCCGAGCGCATACAGCGCGTGCGCTGGCTGATAACCGGCCTCCTGGTAGTGCTTGAACGGGCCGTCGAGCCAGACCGCGATACGATCCTGGCGATACACGGCCACTTTGACCATGGCCCAGCATGCCGCCGCCGCAATCACCGACGCGCCGGCGATGTGCATCAGGTTTGCGCCAGCCGCGAAGTACACAACGCTGCCGATCACCACCAGCACCACCGTTGTGCCGAGGTCCGGCTCCAGCATGACCAAACCGCACACGATTCCGAGCATCACGGCGAAGGGAACAAGGCCATAGGTCACGTTGCCGAGCCGCGCGCCGCGCCGTGAAAGCCAATCGGCGAAGTATACCACCAACGCGAGCTTTGCAATTTCTGACGGTTGCACGCTGAGCGGGCCGATCCTGATCCAGCTTTTCGCGCCATTCACAGTGGTAATCGTACTGGGAAGCACCAGCACCGCCACCAGCAGCAGCAGCGTCACGGCCAGCAAATGCACCGAATATTTGCGCCACACGCGGTAGTCGATGCGCTGCACAATCAGCAGTGCCACGGTGCCGATGATCGCCCCGGCAAGCTGCCGCCACAGATAATACAACTGGTTGCCATCGTGGTTGACCAGCGCATCCATGAACGACGAACTATACACCATCACCAGGCCGAACGGCACCATGATGCCAATAGTCGTCAGCAACAGGTAATCGGGCTGCCGTTTGGATTTATCGAACATAAGCGTTACCACCTATTCTTTGGCGCGCGTTTAGCGTAACGGCGGCGTAATGATCATGGCCGCAAGAGCAACGATAATCAGCACGCCAACCGCGCCAACCCACCCAATCGACGTCATGCGCCGCTCCATGACCGGCGGGTACAGGCGGGTGTCGAGATAATAGCGTGGCGTCAGCAGCGCGCCGACAACAATACCACCAAACAAGCCGCCCAGGTGTGCAAAATTGTCAATGTTTGACGAACTGAAGCCGATGAACAAATTCAGCATGATCACCGTAATCAATCCGCCGAGTTGCTGCCGGGCCATGTCGCCAAGCGTCTGGCGATTCAGGTAATAAAACGCGGCCAGCCCGCCGATCAGCCCGAAGATTGCGCCCGACGCGCCGACCGATGGAAACGGCGATAATGCGTAGGACGCGACGCCGCCCGCAAACCCGGCGATGAAATACAAACCGAGAAAGCGCGGTGTGCCGTACACCTGCTCGGTCTGCGGCCCAAGGATGTACAGCGCGTAGGCGTTGAACAGGATGTGCAGCAGGCCGCCATGCAGAAACATCGCCGTCAGAAAGCGCCAGTATTCACCGTCCAGGTAAATCTGCGCGTTGTTCTTCTCGCCCAGCAGATTGAGCACCGCATTGGTCGGCTCAAGCCCGCCGCTTAACGCGCATGACAGGAGATACACCGCAATGTTAATTCCCAGCAGCACGCGGTACGAACGCGGGCGGCTGAGCGGAATACGAATCTGCACCTGCCGTGTTTCCTGCTGCGGAAGCGGCTGTGCCTCGCCGTGCGCCGGCTCTGGCGGCTGAAAGGGATGTCGCTCGTCGTACATGGGCGGTTCGTCTTCTTCCCGTCGCGGGCCTATTTCGCGTTCAAGGCGGCGCATTATTTCTTGCATGTCATCGTTTGGATCTTGTGCCATTGCAAATTGCAAAGTGCAAATTGTATATTATCCATTCGATACGAATAAAGTGAATTCATACTGCATATCTTGAATATACAATTTACAGTTCCCTCACGATACGGCGAAATTCCTCGCCGCGATGAAACTCATTGCGGAACATGCCGAAGCTCGCGCAGCCAGGTGAGAGCAGCACCACATCGCCCGGTTCGGCCATGTCGCGCGCGGTTCGCACGGCTTGTTCAAAATCATCGAACGGACCGCTTACGGTCGCCAGTCGCCAGTCGCCAGTCGCCAGCCCTTTGTCGCCAAATTCCGACTGCTGACTGCTGACTGCTGACTGCAACTTCTCGGTCGCCGTGCCATTGAGCAGCACCACCGCTTTGGTACGTTCGCCAATCGCCCGCGCCATGTCGTCGAACGGCAACTGCTTGTCGGCCCCGCCCGCGATCAGCACAATCGGCGCGTCGAAGCTGTGCAGCGCGGCGATGGCCGCTTCCGGCGCGGTGGCGGTCGTGTCGTTGATATAGCGCACGCCATTCACCTCGCGCACGAACTCCAGCCGGTCGGGTACGCCTGTGAATTTACGGATCGCGTTGCGAATGTTCTCATTTGTCACGCCATATGCTTTGGCGAGCGCGGCAGCGGCGGCGATATTCGCAAGATTATGACGGCCAGCAAGATGAACATCATCTTTTCTACATATAATCTCCTGCCGACCATTTGCCTGCCACAGAAGGTGTTCTCGGCTCCAGTACGCAATAGTATCTGGCAATCGAGAAATATGCGGATTATCATCAGGATCATCTGCAAGAAACCATGCGCGCCGTCCGCGTACTGCCTCGTCGAAGTGAGCCGACACATCGTTGTAATTCAGCACCGCCACATCCTGATCACATTGATGATAAAAAATCTGCTTCTTTGCCTCGGTATAGGCCTCCATCGTGCCGTAGCGGTCAAGATGGTCGGGCGAGATGTTGGTGATGCATGCGTATTGCGGGCTGAGTTTAGCCTCGCCCAGTCCTTCAAGCACAAACGATGAGAGTTCCAGCACCACCGGCGTGTGCGGCCCAATCTTCGGCAGTTGCTCCAGCGCCGAGACGCGCAGGTTGCCAGCGATCACCGTGTCGGGAAACTGCTCCCGCAGCATCGCGCCAGTCAGCATGGTCGTGGTCGTTTTGCCCTTCGTGCCGGTGACGCCAATAATCGGGCCGGGACACAGCCGAAAGAACAGGGTCATCTCCATCTCAATGCTCGCGCCCGCCGCCCGCGCAATCTGGAGAAAGCGCGATTCGCGGGGAACGCCAGGATTGCGGACGACGAGGTCGGCAGTGCGGAAATCTTCTTCGCGATGCTGGCCGAGGACGTAGTGAACAGGCAGCCCAGCCAGAGCGTCGAGGGTCGGCTGGAGCACGGTAGCGTCGCGCAGATCGGTCACGGTGACATCGGCACCGCGCTCGACCAGAAAGCGGGCGACCCCGAGGCCGCCGCCGTGTACGCCAAGCCCCATAACCAGCGCGCGTTTGCCATGAAGATCCATAAATAGCAACCGTTACCTACTAGCGCATGATCGCGCATCAGCGATGTGTTGGCACCTCGACAACCTGGGTTGCAGGCGGTGCTGGCTGGCGAACGACGTGCTGCGCCGCATCCTGATCGAGCGCCAGCGAGATGCCGATCAGCGCGGCGACCATGCCAATCAGCACAAAGCGCTGCATGACCTGGGTTTCACTCCAGCCCAGCAACTCGAAATGATTGTGGAGGGGCGACATTTTGAAAAAGCGCCGGCCTTCGCCGAAACGCCGCCTGGTCCACTTGAAATAGCTGACCTGGATCATCACCGACAGCGCCTCGACGACGAAAACCAGGCCCACCACCGGCAGCAGTAGCCACTGCTGTGATTGCAGCGCCACCACGCCGAGCGCCGCGCCGAGCGCCAGCGAACCAAGGTCGCCCATGAAGACCTGCGCCGGATGCGCGTTGTACCACAGGAACGCGGCGCACGCCCCAACCAGCGTGAAACAGAAGGCCATCAGGTTGGTAAAGTCCTCGTTCAGAAATGTGATCACGCCATAGGCGGCAAAGGCCAGCGTCAGGTTCCACCCGGCCAAGCTATCAAGCCCGTCGGTAAGATTGACGGCGTTGCTGGTCGCCACAATGATCAGCATGGCGAACGGAATGAACCATGGCCCAATTTCAACCGGCTGTCCGAACGGGATGCGCAACGTGTTCAGCGTGCGGATGCCGAACGGTGGCGGCAGGTACAGCACCAGGCTGGCCGCCAGCGCGACGAACAGCATGAGCAGCATTTTGTTGCGGGCTGTGAAACCGTAGGTCTTCGATTTGGAACCAACCAGCGACAGATAATCGTCGACGCCGCCAAGAATCCCGAACGCCACCAACACCCCCAACGGCAGCAACATCGACCAGCGATTCACAAGATTGAACGCAATCGTCAGCAGCACCACAGGCACAAGAATCATGACGCCGCCCATGGTTGGCGTGCCGGTCTTGACCAGATGGGTTTGCGGACCTTCGACGCGAATCTGCTTGCCGATCTTCCTGGCGCGCAGAAAGCGAATCCAGTACCGCCCGGTGATCAGGGTGATTGCAAATGCGGCGGCGGCGAGCAATAACGCACGCGCCATTGTTCCAACAAGGAAGTCCGACCAACTCACAGCGTATCTCCTCGGTTACCGATTATTGGTTGCGTTATGCGTACACCTAGCATGCATCATAACGCATGTACAGGTCTTGCCCAACTATACCACGCATCACGCATCGTCTTTACGACTTGATCTGTGCGTCATCTGGCTGGCGCTGCAACGCGGCGACAATGCCTTCCATCGCCATGCCGCGCGAACCCTTCACCAGCACATAATCGCCAGTTTGCATCATCGCGCGCAACAGATCAATAGCCTGCTCGTTGCTGTCCAAGGCGTAAATGTGGTCCGCCGCAAGCCCGGATGCGTCCGCCTCGTCTGCAATCCAGCGCGCCCGCCGCCCCACCGTAACCAGTTGATCGACGACCTCAGCCGCGCGCTTGCCCACCAGGCGGTGCTCTTTTTCCTCATAACTGCCGAGTTCGAGCATGTCGCCGAAAACGGCGATGCGGCGTCCATCAAGCTCATCGAGCAAGTTCAGCGCCGCCAGCGACGAAACCGACGTGGCATTGTAGGTATCGTCGATCAACGTCGCGCCGCCGTAGCCCGGCACCGCCAGCAACCGCAGATGCGCGGAATTATCGCGCAGCCCATCCACGATGGCATCCCAACCAAGATCGAGCAGCAGCCCGGCAGCCGTCGCCGCCAGCGCGGTGTGGACGCTATGCCGCCCAATCAGCGGCAGGTTCAGCGTGACCGCTTCGCCCGCATGGTGCGCCCGGAACGAAATGCCGTTCAAGCCACGGCTCTCGATCTGATCGGCCCATAAATCAGCCGCCGGATCGAGGCCATAAAAAAAGGGTCTGGCAGCCGTCACTTCGGCCATAGCGCGCACCCGGTGATCGTCGATGTTCAAAATCGCGTGACCGGATGCAGGCAATGCGCGCACAAGCTCGCTTTTGGCCTGTGCAATCACCTCGACGCTGCCCATGCGCTCAAGGTGCGACGTACCAACATTCGTGACAATGCCGATATGAGGCCGGGCAATGCTGGCGAGCAGCGTAATTTCGCCCGGCCCGTACGTACCCATCTCAAAAATAGCGATTTCATGATCAGCTGTCAGATTCATCGCCGAGATGGGTAGCGTGGCTTCCGTGTTGTAACTTCTTGGATTTTTTAAGGTGCGGTACCGGCGGCTTAACACCGCCGCCGTGACCTCTTTGGTCGAGGTCTTGCCCACGCTGCCGGTGATGCCAATCACCGTTGGCGCGAACAATCCACGATGGTAGGTCGCGAGTCGCTGGAGCGCCATGAGCGGATCGTCCACCGCAATAAGCAGCACATGCTCAGGCGTGGCTTGGTCTAGCCCGCTGCCATCCGGCTCCACAAGCACCCATGGTCGGTCCAGCGCCACGTCGCCCATGGCTTCGCGCCGCACCAGCGCACCAACTGCGCCACGCGCGACCGCGCCAGGCAGAAACGTGTGACCATCGACCCGCTCGCCACGTAGCGCGACGAAAAGCGAGCCGGGAGTTACTTCGCGCGAGTCGACTGCGACCTCTGTAAATGTTCGTTGCTGCATGGCCGGTGGAATAGTTGGCGCTCGCCGCGCCGTTTCCACCTGCACACCGCGTAATACTTCCGCGATATCGAACACTGCCGCCTCCAAAGATGTTACTCAACATAGTGTTGCGGCAATTGTAGCATAGCTTTTATTCAACAGTTATGAGGTGTAAATTTTGAGTTATGAGTTATGTTTGCTCATCTCATAACTCATAACTCAAACCTTCTTCACGGCTGTTTCGCCTCTGCCTTCTGGCTAATCAAGCCAATCTGCTGGCCCGGATCGACCAAATTCGGGTCAGGTGGCACATGATCGTAGCGCAGCAACTGCTCGACCACCAACTGGAAGGTCGGGATGGCTGCTACCAGGCCGAATGCGTTGTCCTTTGGCTCGTCGATCTTGACCAGCACGGCGTAGCGCGAGTTATCTGAGGGCGCGAGGCCAAGCACCGAACCGATAACCGTACCCTTGTAGCCGCCTTTGCCGTCTGGAATGTCCGACGTGCCGGTCTTCGCGCTTACTTTGTAGCCCGGCACCAGCCATGTGTCGGCGTAGCTGCCGGTGTATTGCTGCCACACCAGCGGCGCGTAATGGTTCGCCGAGTGGACCAGCATCTGCCGGAGCGTCCATGCCACGTCTTTACCAACTGGCTGGCCGACCTGGTGCGGCTGCGTCTCCATGCATGCCGTGCCTTTGCAGCGCTTCTGCACGATATAGGGCTGCATGAGTTTGCCGTCGTTGCCGATCGCCGCCATCATGCGCACCTGCTGGAGCGGTGTAACCGAAATACCCTGACCGTAGGCATTGGTGTCGAACACAACCTGCCCCCAGCCTGGCGTGTCAGGTGTGTTCACGATGCCGCCGCTTTCGCCGCCCAGGTCAATGCCTGTCGGCTGGCCGTAGCCAAACGCCTTCACCGACTTGTAGAACGTTTCCGGGCCGGTCATTTCATTGAACTGCAACGCGCCGACATTGCTGGAGTAGTACAGCACTTTTTCCGGGTTGATCATGCCGTTGCCGCCCTGGTTCCAGTTGCTCAGCGGAATGCCGTCGCGTATCACGGTGCCGGGGTCGTTCACCTGCGTATCGGCGGTGAAGGCATGCGCTTGCAAGCCGGTCGAGATCGTACACACCTTGAAGGTCGAGCCCGGCTCGTACACGTCGCTGACTGCCGGGTTGACGGTGTACAGCTTCGGGTCGTAGGTGTCGTACTTGTTTGGGTCAAACGTCGGGTAGCTGGCCATGCCACGAATTGCGCCGGTCTTTGGGTCCATGACAATAATCGTGCCGCCCGTGGCGTTATTCTTATCAACAGCTTTCTTCAACTCAGTTTCGATGATGTATTGCACCATCGGATCGATGGTCAACACCAGATTCTGCCCGTCCGACGCTGGCTTGTACTGCGGCGGGTCCAGCCAGATCGGATTACCAAGCTGATCCTTCTCCATGGTCACCGTGCCAGTGATGCCTTTCAGCTCGGTGTCGTAATATGCTTCCACGCCGCTGATGCCATCGCCCTGATAATTCACCGCGCCGATCACGTCCGCGGCGAAGGTGTTCTGCGGGTAGAAGCGGCGCGGTTCCGCAATAAGGTGCAAGCCCGGATAATCCTCCTGCAACGCCGCAATGCGGCTGCTGATATCCGGCTCCAGCCAGCGCTTTACTGAAAGCCAGTAATGATCTTTATCTTCCAGCTTGTCGAGAATATCGGGCGCGGGCAGGCCGAGCAGACCAGAAAGCACGAGCGCCAGTTTGGCCTTATCTTCTTCCTTGATCTGATTTGGCATGACAAACAGGCTTTGGCGCTCAATGTCGAGCGCCAGCACGTTGCCGCGACTGTCGCGAATGATGCCACGCCGCGGCTGAAGCGTTTCCGTGCTGTCAATTTCGGCTTTGGCGCGCGTCGACAAACTTTCATGCTGAAGCACCTGCACGTTGCCAAGTTGCAACACAATGCGGCTAACGACCAGCAGCGCGACGAAAAGTAGCGCCGTGATGCGCCAGCGGCTGATGCTGACGGGCCGAACAGGTTGTGTGGTTCGCGCAGGTTGGGTTGCACGCGTGCGTACTGCCATGAAATCAACTCCAACTAGGGCTGCGGCTGATCCGCTGGCTGAGTTGCGTCCGGTGCGTTCACGGGAGCCTGCGTGGTGTGATCTTCTGTTGTCGCTGCGTGTGTCGCGTCTGAACTGGCCGCCGCGCTGATCGGCTGCACGGTCAGGTAGCGCACCTGATCGAAATCGACCGGGCGCAGTCCTTGCTCGACGGCGCGCTTTTTCAGTTTCTCAATCGTCTGCGCCTCGGCAAGCTGAATTTGCATGGCGCTGCGATTGCGGATCAGTTCGTCGCGCTGCTGTTGCAACTGGCTTATTTCATAGCCCTTGGTCGCCAGACGACCCGTCTGCCCGAGCGTGAGCAGGCTCATCATCGCCAGGAGCAGCGCCGCCGCAATCAGGTAGCGCCCACGGTCGAGCCGCAGATAGCGTGGCAGTTGCACGCGCTGCGCTTTGGCCTGTCGTATCGTAATGCGATGTCGTGTATTAACAGCCATGGTGTGCTCCTCTGCTTCTCAGTTAGCGATAACCCGTTCGGCGATGCGAAGCTTCGCGCTGCGGCTGCGCGGGTTAGCCCGCTGCTCCGCGTCGCTGGCGACGATTGGTTTATTCGTGACGATGCGCAACCGCACGGTTGGCATGTCCAGCAACGGCTGCTCGGATGGCGCGCGCCCGGCCTCGGCTCGAAAGAATTGCTTCACAATCCGATCTTCCAGCGAGTGAAACGAAATCACCGCCAGCCGCCCGCCGGGAGCGAGCAACTCCACCGCTTGCGGCAGCGCCTGCTCCAGGCTTTCTAGCTCGCCATTCACCGCAATGCGCAGCGCCTGAAATGTGCGCGTCGCCGGGTGAATTTTGCCGCGCTGCCCGCCCAGCGCCCGCGAGACAATGCGCGCAAGTTGGCCGGTGGTGGTGATTGTCTCGCTGCGCCGCGCCTCGGCAATGAAGCGCGCGATCCGGCGCGATGCCCGCTCTTCTCCATATTTGTAAATGATATCGGCCAGCGCCCGTTCTTCCGTGTCGTTCACGAGGTCGGCGGCGGTTGGGCCGCTGGTCGTGTCGAGCCGCATGTCGAGCGGCGCGTCAACCTGAAACGAAAAGCCGCGCTCCGGCGTATCAAGCTGGTGCGACGAAACACCAAGATCGAGCAGAATGCCATCTACAGCATCAAAGCCAGCCGCCCGCGCAATCTGTTGCGTGTCGCGGAAGTTTCCATGCCGCACCACCGCCCGCTCGCCAAACTGCGCGAGCCGCATGGTTGCCGCCGCCAGCGCTGCCGGGTCGGCGTCAATGCCGAGCAGCCGCCCGTCCGGCGCGCTCGCCTCCAGCACTGCCGCCGCGTGGCCCGCGCCGCCGAGCGTGCCGTCGATGTAGCGCCCGCCCGCGCGCGGCTGCAATCCGTCAAGCACTTCCTGCAGCAGCACCGGCACATGCTGAAATTGCGGATTGTTGATTTCAGGTTTCAGATTATTGATATCCGAGATTTCGTGCATGTGACGCAATCTGCAATCTGCAATCTGCAACCTCAGATGCCCAGCGCGGTAAGCTGTTCGGCAATCGCGCTGCCGTTGGCGTCAAGCCCGTTCAGCACATCCTCCCAGCGCTCGCTCGACCAGATTTCAAAGTGCGTATTCAGTCCGGCAATCACAACCTGCTCAGACAGCCCGGCGTACTCGCGCAAGTTCTGCGGGATGAGAACCCGTCCCTGACGGTCGAGCGCCAGATCGCTCGCGCCGGAAAACAGCAAGCGCCGCATGTTGCGCGCGTCGCCCTGGCCCAGCGGAAGATTGCTGATCTGATCGGCCAGCACCTGCCAGCGCGCCACCGGAAAACCCATCAGACAGCGGTCAAACCCACGCGTGATCACGACGCCCTCGCCCAGTTCCTCACGGAAGCGAGAAGGAATAGCGAGTCGCCCTTTTTCATCCAGGCTATGCTCGTATTCGCCGAGAAACATCGCGTGTGCCGCCTTTTCTACCACAATTCACGAAAATTAGAACGCTTGTGCGGGTGTATTCCCCACTTTCACCCACTTTCCCCCACCAGTTGAGCCATTATAACCCACATGATCTTACATTTCAAGGGTTTCGCTGCGAATATGAACCTAAACCGACTGCATTTTGTAAAATCAGCGCTACGATGATGCCTCGTTCTGGTACACTAGCGTGAAAACAGAGAAGAAAGAACAAAGAACAAAGGAAAACTGACAAAGGACATTTTGTTCTCTGCTCTTTGTTCTTTGCTGTTCAATTGGCAGGCATGAACAAAGGGAATAATACACATGAGCGAGCTTACACACCTCGACGAGGAAGGCCACGCGCGCATGGTCGATGTCGGCGCGAAAGCTGACACGCAGCGCGAGGCGATAGCGCGTGGCACGGTCACCATGCAGTCGGAGACGTTGCAGAAAATTGTGGCGGGCGACATGCCGAAGGGCGATGTGCTGGCGGTGGCGCGCATCGCGGGCATCATGGCGGCCAAGCGCGCGCCCGACATCATCCCGCTGTGCCACCCGCTGCTTTTGACGCATGTTTCGGTGGAACTCGCGCCCGCGCCGTCTGGCGACGCGGTGCTGATTGAGGCGACCGTGCGGACAACTGGCAAGACCGGCGTGGAGATGGAGGCGCTGACTGCCGTGAGCGCGGCGGCCCTGACGATCTATGACATGTGCAAAGCCGTGGATCGCGCCATGCAGATCACCGATATTCGGCTGGCCCAGAAGCGCGGCGGGCGCAGCGGCGAAATCGTGCTGGAGTAGGGAAAATATGTAAACCCGTCAGGTTTATAACGGCGAAATCGTTACGGTTGGTAATCTCAAGACCTGACGGGTATGGAAAGGACTACACCACGACGTTCTCCTGGTGCACCCCAAACACTTCACGCAGCACGTCGCACATTTCGCCCAGCGTCGCGTAGGCCCGCACGCATTCCAGCAGCGCCGGCATCATGTTCGCGTCGCTCAGCGCCGCCATGCGCAGTTCGTCGAGCCGCTGTACAATTAGCGCCTGGTCGCGGCTGGCGCGAATGTGGTTGAGCCGCGCGAGATGCCGCGCTTCACCGTCGGGGTCCATCTCCAGAATCGGGATTTCCATAGGCGCGTCGGCGACATGGGTATTCACACCGACGATCCCGCGCCGGTCGTCGTCAATCTCTTGCTGATAGCGATATGCCGCGTCGGCAATCTCGCGCTGGAAATAGCCGTTGCGGATGGCCGGAATCACGCCGCCCTGATCGTCGATCTGACGGAAGTAGTTCCAGCACTCCTGCTCCATCTGGTCGGTCAGCGTCTCGACGAAATACGAGCCGCCCAGCGGATCGACCGTGTTGGCGACGCCGCTCTCCTCGGCCAGAATCTGCTGGGTGCGCAGCGCAATCGTCACCGCCTTCTCGGACGGCAGCGCCAGCGCCTCGTCCATCGAATTGGTGTGCAGCGACTGCGCGCCGCCCAGCACCGCTGCCAGCGCCTGAATCGCCGTCCGCACAATGTTGATCTCCGGTTGCTGCGCGGTCAGCGAGCAACCGGCCGTCTGCGCATGGAAGCGCAGCCACCACGAGCGCGGGTTCTGCGCGCCGAAGCGCTCGCGCATGACTTTGGCCCATACCCGCCGGGCCGCCCGGTATTTGGCGACTTCCTCGAACAGGTCATTGTGGGCGTTGAAAAAGAACGACAGGCGCGGCGCAATCGCGTCCACATCCAGCCCGCGTTCGACCGCCGCCTGCACGTAGGCGATGCCGTCGGCCAGCGTAAACGCTAGTTCCTGTGCGGCGGTGCTGCCCGCCTCGCGGATGTGATAGCCGCTGATCGAGATCGTGTTCCACTGCGGTACATGCTGCGCGCCGAACTCGAACGTGTCCACCACCAGCCGCATGGACGGCTCCGGCGGATAAATATATTCGTTCTGAGCGATGTATTCTTTCAGAATATCGTTCTGGAGCGTGCCGCGCAGCCGGTCCCACGCGATGCCGCGCTTCTCCGCGACCACAAGGTACATCGCCCAGATCATGGCGGCGGGCGAGTTAATCGTCATCGAGGTGCTGATCTGGTCGAGCGGCAAACCGTCGAGCAGGATTTCCATGTCGGCCAGCGAAGAGATTGCCACGCCACACTTGCCGAACTCGCCTTCAACCAGCGGGTGATCGGTGTCGCGCCCGTAGAGCGTCGGCATGTCAAAGGCAATCGAAAGGCCAGTCTGGCCCTGCGAAAGCAGATATTTGAAGCGCGCGTTGGTTTCTTCCGCGCTGCCGAAGCCCGCGAACATGCGCATGGTCCACAGCTTGCCACGGTAGCCAGTCGCGTGAATCCCGCGCGTGAACGGGTATTCGCCGGGGTGCGCTATGTCACGGAGATAATCGTTATCAGCCAGATCGAGCGGCGTGTACAGCCGGTTGATCGGCATGCTGGAGGTCGTCATGAACTCGGCGTCGCGCTCAGGCGTTTTCGCCAGCGTCGGCGCAAGCGTTTGTTGCTCCCACTGCTCCTGGGCGGCGCGGATCTGCGCTTCAGATTCGAACATGGTTGCTGCTCCTCGTTGAGTCTATGTTTATATCAGCATGATACCACAAGGCATGATATTCAACCGTGCTACTGGTATATGTTTTTGCTATCCCTGTATCAACATAATTGAAGGTTGTTGTACGTCGGGCAGGCAGCCATGTTGCGCCAAAAAAAAGGAACAGGCCACAAACGTGACCTGTTCCTGTATGCTCGACATATGCGCGCCGGTATAGGCTAGGGAGTGGGCATGTTGTCATGCCCCCAGCCGCTCTGCCGCCGGGCGCGGTACTGCTCAATAATCTCTTGCAGCACTGTGATCTCAACTTTGTGTTCGGACATCACGCGCTCGTATCGCTCCAGCTCAGCCTCTCCCGTAACGGGGGCCGCCTCTTGTGATGGTGGGGAAAGTTGTGTATTTTGGGGTGTTTGCGTGCTCATCTTTGCCTCCTTGCGCTTGCTCCATGAAAACTGCGCGTGCAGTGAGCAACATCGTTGCCCGAAAGGTTATGTCCAGCAGAGTGAAGTATGCTTGTAGTTTAGCACAGTGTATGCCATTTACAACCCTTCTTCTACATTATTTACAGTACTTTGGTCACTTGTTTACTATAGGTCGGCGCATGAGCCGCCAGGAACGCGGCGCGCTTGCTGGCAACCCGGTCGGCATCATCGGTGAGCCACAAGAA
The DNA here is from genome assembly GCA_035765855.1 of Roseiflexaceae bacterium. GTDB lineage: Bacteria > Chloroflexota > Chloroflexia > Chloroflexales > Roseiflexaceae > DASTWM01. The sequence continues at coordinate 14,295 of DASTWM010000422.1, read as the reverse complement.
ATGCCCCGCCGCAGGCACCGCGCATAGCTCAGCACCAGGAATCATCATCGCGGCGTGTTCGGCCTGCGCAAACGGTACGTCGCCATCATATGGGCTGTGCATGATCAACGTCGGCGCGGCGATCTGGTCAAGCGAATAGGGCAGCATGCAGGCAAATTGCGCCAGATCGTTGTCCCGGCCTTGCTGGCGCACGTCATAGGGAACTACCGTATCTACCAGATGCGTAAAGAGTTGCACCTGTTTCGGTCGGCGCAAGACTTCATCGGCGCAGCGCACGATTCCCGCCCGGTCGTAGGTGCTCTCGATGCCGAGGTAGGTTTCCAGTGCCAGCCGGGGCCAGCGATGAGCGACCATGCTTGAAAGCCACAGCACGCCATCGAGGCCCGCGCGACCGAGAAACAGCCGCCCCAGCGCGCGATCGAGTACGGCTTCGCTGGGACGGTAGTCCTGCGTCACCGCTGACTCCAGCACCAGCGCCCACACCCGTTCGCCGTGACGCAGCGCGAACTGCAACGCCGCCGGACCGCCGCCAGACATACCCAGCACCGCCACGTCGGCAATGTTCAACGTGTCAAGCAGCGCGGCGAACATGTCGGCCTGCTCGCCCGGCGTGCGGCCAAGTTCAAGCGGCGTGCGCAGGTAGCCAGGCCGCGAGGGCGTCAGCACGCAAAAGCCGCGCTGCACAAGGTCCGCAAACAGAAAGCCCTGATCGGAGCCGCCCGGTGTGCCATGCGAAAGCAACACGACTGGATCGCGCGGATCACCGGCAAAGGCATATTCCACCGGGCCACGCGCGGTCTCTACCATGCTGCTCTGGGCATGCAGGCGCGCAATCGCCTGTTCATGCCAGCGGCGATAATAATACATGGACAGCACACCTATCGTAGCAGCGCACGCACCTCGCACAAGAGCTTTCTTCATCGTTGCACACCGAATGCTATAATGATGCTGGCTACTCAAGCAATAGCCGTGCATATGAAGTGCCAGGAGGATTGCATGCTGAATGTAGATACGAGCACTCCGTTTGGCAGCCGCGTGCTTCGCCGTCTTCAGGAAGAGCCCGTCATCTGGCTCGTCACCGTAGACGCAGACGGCACGCCGCAGCCAAGCCCGGTATGGTTTCTGTGGGATGGCGAAACGGCGCTGATCTATAGCCAACCGAACACGCCCAAGCTGCGCAACATCGAACGCCAGCCGCGCGTGGCGCTGCACTTTGACGGCGACAGCGACGGCGGCAACATCATTGTGCTGACCGGAACGGCGGCAATCGATCATGATGCGCCACCAGCAACGGCAGTGCCGCTGTATCTGGAAAAGTACCGTACGCGCATCGGCGACATTGGCATGGAACCGGACAGCTTTGCTGCTGCCTATTCGGTCGCCCTCCGCGTCACGCCGGCCAAGGTGCGCGGATTCTAACAGGAAGGTATGCGTTATGCGTTTTGAGTTCTGAATAAGAACGTATATTTCACCGGCGCAAAACGCATAATTCAAAACTCAGACCTATCGTGTAAAGAGCGACTCGACCGCTGCGGCAAGCTGGCGCATGTTGCTGACCTGATGCACCGTGTCGCACAGTGGAACATACTTCGGCATGTCGCTGTCGCCGGTTCCCCACGTGCGCGGGTTTTCTGGGTTGAACCAGATCAGCTTGCGCGCCCGCCGCTTGATATATTCAAAATCGCGCAGATTCGGGTCGTTGTAATTGTTGCGCCCGTCGCCCAGCACAATTACCGTCGTGCGGCGGTCAACCGCGCCCATGTGGTCGCGCGCAAAGGTTGCCAGACTGGTGCCGAGATCGGTGCTGTAGTAGCCGGGCCGCATGCGCTGCAATACTTCCTGAATCGCCGTTTCGGGGCGCGCGTCCTTGAAGTCGGTCGAGATATCTTCCATGTCCTCGATGAACGCGAACGAGCGCGTGCGGCTGACCTGATCTTGCAGCGCGTAGACCATCTGGAGCATGAACGTCGCGACAGGCCGCATGGAGGTCGAAAGGTCGCAGATCACCGTCAGTTTGGGCTTGAGGTGCTTGCGGCGGTGGCGCACTTCCATCGGCACGCCGCCGAAGCGCAGATTGGCGCGGATGGTGCTTTTCGCGTCCAGCACGCCCTTGTTGCCGCGCCGCTGCCGCAGGCTGGCCCGCGAGCGCAACTGCGCCGCCAGCCGGTTCGTGACGCCGCGCATCTCCTCCACATCGTCGTAGCGCATGTGCTCGAACGGGCGGTCCATCAACTGGTCCATGTCCTGCGGTTTGGGGCGTTCCTCGGTCGCGCGCTGCGCCATGCCCGCGCCGACCTCCTTGCTGATCTGCTCGCCAAGCGCTTCCATGTTTTCGCGCGCTTCCTGCGCAAGCTGTTGCAGCGCCTCCTCGCTGACGCCCGCCTCGCGCAGTTTTTCCATCAACTCTTGCAGCAATTCTTCCAAGCGATCGAACTGCATGTCGCGCATGGCGCGGCGCGTCATCATCGCCTGATAGAACGGATTCGTCATCGGCGAGCCTTGCATCGACTCCTGCACCATGTCGCGCAAATCCTGGCTGTTCATCGACTCACCAGTCATCATGGACTCGAACATCTGGCGCAGTTGTTCGGGCGTCATATTGCGGAGCATTTCTTCCAGCGCCTGCATGAGTTGCTGGCGCTCTTCTTCGCTCATGCTGCCGCTGCCCGGCCCCTGATTTGGCATCTGCGGCGTGCCTGTGCCAAAAAAGGACGGAAATAATTCTTCAAACGTCGGAATATCGTTGGCTTCTTTTACCAGCGTGGCGCGCATGCCGGAGCGAAAAAAATCGCGGTCGGCAATGCCAGTCGCATCAATAGCTCGCAGCGCGTCGGCGCTTTCAGCAACGGAAACGCGCACGCCAGCGTTACGCAGCGCGGTAATAAATTCAACAATGCGTTGTTCCATAGTTTCTTCCTAGATTTCAGCGCGGGGCACGACGAGAGGCGGAAAGGCTTGGTTGTCAGCAGTACGGCTGCATTATACCACTGGCAAACGAGAAATGGGGGTAGCGAAACGTAAAGCGTGCAACATATGAGAAGATACGTTTTGCACGCTACGCTCTACGTTTTACATCGGCGGTCTTGTCTACTGGCGCGGCGTGGTAGCGGGCGAGCATGACTCCTCCGTACACAGCCAAAATCCCTGTGATCACCACCAGCCCGGTCAGCGTCTCGATTGGCGGCACCAGATTTATCCCGCGCGTGGGCTGGAGCAGCGCGCTCAGTACCAGAAACAGGGTATAGATTAGCCATTGCGGCCACAGCACGCCGGTACGCAAACGCAGCGACACGAACGCGAAGCCAAGAAACAAATACGATAAACATACCAGGCCGACAATGATTGGATCGGCGCCGGCCAGGATGCCGCCAAGATGCATGACCGCGAACAGCAGCGCGGCGTAAACGGTCGTGCGCCACACGCCATGGTGCGACAGCACCAGCACAAACATGCCAAGCACAGCCGTTTGCCAGAAGGCAACAAACACCCCCACCAGCATGGCAAGATCGAGCGTGGAACGCAACGTTTGCAAACCCTGCGCGAACGGCAGCAATCCGTACAGCAACAGCGGCCAGAACAGGCCAATATTGCGCAGCGATGTGCCACGCAACAGGCCGCTCTTGCGCCACCATCCAAAATACGTCAGCAGCACGGCAGCTATCACGCTGAACATACCGCCAATCATGATGCCAACGAATATCCAGGAAAGATCGGGCGCGATTTCACTGAACAGCATCGAAAAAATGGTTTCGACGACAATCACACCGAGCACAATCACGCTGACAAAGCGCAGCGGTCGTAATACAGCTGGTGGCTGGGAAGGGAAAGACATTGTGCGACTTTTCTCCATGCCTTGAATGAACTCACCTTGCTTATCCATGCACGATACTTTATCATATGTCGGCTGATCAGAATCATAGGAGAGGATGAGGATATGCCAACCTACGCCCAATCCGGCGTCAATATTGCTGAAGCGAGCCGCGCAAATAGCCTTATGGCCGAGGCTGTCCGCTCAACATACACGGCGGCGGTGCTGTCCGGCATGGGCGCGTTTGGCGGCTGCTTTGACCTGGGCGCGGTGATGCACGGCCATCAACAGCCGGTGCTGGTCGCCTCGACCGATGGGGTTGGCACGAAAACGCTGGTGGCGGCGGCGCTGGGCCGCTACGACACGGTTGGGCAAGATCTGGTCAACCATTGTATCAATGACATTCTGGTGCAGGGCGCGCGCCCGCTCTTTTTCATGGATTATATCGCTACGGCACAGTTGGACGCGCAGCATGTCGCCGCGCTCGTCGGCGGCGTGGCAACGGCATGCCGGGCCGCTGGCTGCGCGCTGCTCGGCGGCGAAACCGCCGAAATGCCAGACGTGTACCACGACGGCGCGTTCGATCTGGCGGGTACGATCGTCGGCGTGGTCGACCGGGCGCGCATGCTGCCGCATGATGTTGCGGTGGGCGACGCGATTCTGGCGCTGCCATCCAACGGGCTGCACACCAACGGCTATTCGCTGGCGCGGCGCGTGTTTGGGGATCGGTATGATGAGCGCCCGCATGAGCTTGGCGGGCAGACAATCGGCGCAGCGCTGCTCCAGGTTCACCGCTCCTACCTCGACGAGATAATCGCGCTCCAATCGGCGGGCGTGCCGCTCCATGGCCTGGCGCACATCACCGGCGGCGGCGTGTATGACAACCTGCCGCGCGTGCTGCCGGACGGCGCGGGCGCGCTCATCCGCCGCGAGTCGTGGGACGTGCCGCCAATCTTCGAGTTGCTCGTGCGCGACGGGAAGCTCGACGAGCGGGAAGCGTTTCACGCGCTCAACATGGGGCTTGGCATGCTGGTCGTCGTGCCAGAAGATGCGGCGGAGGCAGCCCGGCAGGCCGTGCCGGAACTGCGGTTGGTAGGCAAAGTGACAGATCATGCAGGCGTTCAGATTGTATAAAACATATCTGCTAAACTCCAAACATGTTGGAAGGAACATACCATGAACCTCGGACCACAGCTTGCTGAAGGCAAGACCAAAATTATTTACGCTCACCCCGACGACGCGACACTCGCGATTATGCAGCACAAGGACAACATCAGCGCGGGCGACGGCGCGCGCCGCAATGTCATCGCTGGCAAGGGCGCGCTGAGCGGGCAGACGACCGCCAATGTGTTCGCGCTGCTGAACCGCGCCGGCATCCCAACGCATTTCGTCAGCGCGCCGGACGCGACGACCATGGTGGTGCGACGCTGCGCCATGATTCCTATCGAAGTTGTGCAGCGGCGCATGGCGACGGGATCGTTTTTGCGGCGTTATCCAGACGCGACCGAAGGCCAGCGCTTCGACCCGCCGCTGGTTGAATTTTTTCTTAAGGACGACGCCCGCCATGATCCGCAGATCAGCGGCGAGGAAATCGCCGCGCAGGGCATCGCCACCGCCGCCGACGTGCAGCAGATGACCGAGCAGGGCCGCCGCGTCTTCGACGTGCTGGAGCAGGCATGGGCGGCGCAGGACGTGACGCTGGTGGACCTTAAGATCGAATTCGGGCATGACGCGGCCGGCAATCTGCTGGTGGCCGACGTGATTGATAACGATTCGTGGCGGATCTGGCCGGGCGGCGACAAAAGCCGCATGCTCGACAAGCAGGTGTACCGCAACATGCAGGAAGTTACCGACGAGCGCCTGGAGGAGCTGCGGCAGCGTTACGCAACCGTGGTGGAGATGACAAACCAATGGCGTTAGGCCACATGATGTAAAAAGTTTCATAAAGGTTTTGCGGGTTTGTCACCCAAAGTTCACCATTTTCACCTATCATAGCGTCAGACGTTTACCGATCCATACTTTCACCGCGCATATACGCTTCATCCATCACCATTCTCGTCCAAGGAACGGTAAACGTCGCTCCTTCATGATCATCGATTCACTTCTCGGCATTACAACGCCGCCTGTCAAGCATCACGCATTGCTCCTGGTTATGCATGCCCACAGCACGCTGTTTCTCTTACCAGGAACATACACACTGCGCGGGCTACGCCACACCACGTACACATATCAGTTTTGACAGAAAGCCAGCTATCGAGCAACGATCAGCTTGATCAGCGGTATACTACCAGGGCAGGTTTCTTTTTACAATCCTGCTACATCACATAGGATTTGCTGAGTATCTGCTGCCTGCATTCTCGAATAAAAGGAACCTTCAATGTGTCTACGAGCGCGAAAAAACACTATCGCTTACCGGCTGCGCGTGGGGGTTGTAATCGGCATGCTTGCTGTGCCGCTGGTGCTGTTTTGCACCGTAGCCAGCCATGCAGCACAGCAATCCCGCACTTTTCTGGTGAACAGCACTGCCGACGCGCCTGACGCGGACCTGGCCGATCATATCTGCGCCACTGCCGCAAAAACCTGTACGCTGCGAGCGGCGGTGCAGCAGGCCAACGCTGTGGATGGCGCAGACACTATCACGATGCTCGGCGGAACGTACACGCTGTCGATCACCGGCGCGGACGAGCAGGCAGCCAAAGGCGATCTCGACATCACCGGCGACCTGACGATCAGCGGCGTGCCGACGAGCACGACAACGATCGATGCCGCGCAGATCGACCGCATCTTCGACGTGTATACTGCCACCGTCACGCTCGACAATCTCATCATGCACAATGGCAAAACCAGCGCGAATGGCGGCACGATCTACAATCGCGGGACGCTGACCATGAGCGACGATTACATCGCCGGGAGCCAGACCGACGCGCATGGCGGCGGCATTTTCAACGCCGCCACTGGCACGGTTACGGCACATAATGTCACATTCGAGTCGCTTCGAGCGAGCAACGGCGGCGCGATCTGGAATGCTGGAAGCATGCAAGTGACCGACTCCTCGTTCTCTGATAATGCCGCGCAAAGCAGCGGCGGCGCGATAACCAACGACCAGGCGCTGACTATTACGCACAGCTTCATGAAGCGGAATCATGCCTTCTCGGGCGGGGCGGTTCAACAGGGCAGCGGCACGCTCGTGGTGCAAACCAGCACGTTCGACGGCAACGCTGCGGTGTATGGCGGAGCTATCGCAATTGACGGGAATGCGGCAGTTCATGTGAGCAGCAGCACCCTCAGCAACAACGCAGCTTCACAGGGCGGCGGCATCTTTACTCTTGGCGTGCTCACGCTGCTCAACAGTACGCTGAGTGGCAATAGCGCAAGCAACACATTGATGGATCAGTTTGGTGGCGGCATCTTCAACGGCGGTAGCACGACGGCCAGCAGCGTTACCATGGTCAACAACACTGCACCCAACGGCAACACCGTGCGCAGCACTGGCACCATGACCTTTACAAACAGCATTGTGGCGCAGAACGAAAATGCCGCAGGCGGCGCGAATTGTAGCGGCACCGTGACCTCGGCGGGCTACAATCTCGACAGCGGCGATACCTGCGCGTTTAACGCGACCGGCGACCGGCGCAACGCCAACCCCATGCTCGACGCGCTTGGGTTAAACAGCGCGACGATCCAGACGCATGCGCTGCTGCCCGGCAGCCCGGCGATCGACAGCGGCGCTCTTTCCGGCTGCCCGTCGACTGACGAGCGCGGAGTAGCGCGCCCGCAAGGCCCACGCTGCGACATGGGCGCGTTCGAGTTTGTACCGGCTACAACGGCCACACCGACACTTATTACTCCACAGCCCGGTACACCAACCGCCACTTCGCAATCTGGGACGCCTGCGCCATCGCCACTGCCTGGCACCATCGTGCCGACGACCGCAACGACGCCACTGCCGGTACTCGACCGGACGCGCGTGCTGCTGCCGCTGATTATCAGGTAACTTGAGGAAGATAGGGGGATCGCGCGTAAACACTATAAGGTCTGTCATTTCGAACGCAGTGAGGAATCTCTCCAGAGCAATTGCTCGCTGCGCTCGAAACAACATGGCAGTGGTATGCAGAAATCTGCTATTTTCCTTGTACCAACGGCAGATGCAAGCGCATGCCGGTGCTCACCTGCGCCGATGTGAGCGGGTCGCCGAGCAGCACGTAGGTGCGAATGGTCTCAGGAAAGCTACCGCTTCCAAAGAGCCTGAGATACCCTGCGGTTGTGAGCGTGCCAAGCCGCCGGTCGCTGCCGGCCCACAGCGCGCCATAGAAGCCAGCCTGCAAAGCATCATGGCCATGCTCCACGCCGTAGCCGGTTGGTCCCCACACCGCCGCCGCGCCGCCATGGGGATTGACGACGAACCGCTCGCCAATCGACATGCCGCTGTAGGCTGGCACCTGAAATGCGCTGGTCAAACATGTCATCTCCAGCACAATCGGCAGCCTGTTGCTGTTCGTGAGATTGCCAACATCGTTCGAATTAAGCAGATATTGCTGATCGTCAGGCTGGCCGGCCTGGAGCGGCGGCCCGGTCACGGCCCATTGAAACTGATTGCCATGCCCAGCATAATTGACCAGACCTGCACCGCTTTCGATCGCTGCCATGGCTTGCTGATGCGCGACAAGCGGATCGGCGATGCGGCCTGCGGTGTCGTCTTTTGAGTTTGGATCGTAATAAATGCGTTCAATTGAAACGCCAGCTGGCTGGAGTGCCGCGCTCGCATCGGCAAAGGCCGCGAAATCGCCAGCCTGATCGGCGTTATCCGCAACGTACACATTCTGCGATTGCCAGAATTGGCCGCTCGTCGCAGTTTCGTAGCCGATGATTTTGGCAACCACCGCCGTCAATTCGTCCGCGCTCTTGACTGGCAGCCGCCCGATCATAAGATCCGGCATGACATCGCCGCTCCATCCGGTCTGCGGCTGGTCGCCGTCGAGCTGCGCGTAACACGTTTCGCACGCCGTTTCGCCGATCCATGGGTCGACCATGGCAAGGTAGGGCGGAATAAAGTTCGTGTTGTTGTGGCGCGTATAATTCAGCGGATCGGACGTGCCATCGCCGACCAGCAGCACCGCCATGGGCGCGCGGCTCCATGTGGAGGCGGCGTAACGCAAAAACGAGCGAATGGCTTCCGGCGCGACTTGCCCGTAGCTCCATGCGTTGTAGATCGCCTGCACATCGACAATGCGGACCGTGTAGCCCTGCGCTCCCCGACGCGCCACCAGCGGAACAAGCGCGCCGTGAAAGGCGGCAGGCGCAATATACAACACATCGGCGTTGAGCGGCGCACTGAGATCCACAGGCGTTTGCGCGCTGATCGCAGGCGTTTGCAGCGTGCCGGGGCCAGCCAGCAGATAGGTGTGCTGCTCTGGGCCATCCTGGAACTGCGTGGCACTGGTGGGCATGGTCAGACGCGCGGGTGCCAGCGGGTTACTGACGTCGTACAGCGCGGCACCAGCAGGCACGTTCGCCAGTTGGTAGCGCCATGTGCCAGCCAGGCCAACGAACTGCGCGCCACGCCCGCCGAAGTCGAGCGCCACTGGCCGCTCCCATGACATACTATCGAGTTCGACGCCATCGTAGACGGCGCCTGGCACAAGCGCGCCGGTTATCTGCGCCACATTATCCGAAAATGTCAGCACCTTCGTCCAGTTGCCGCTGCCAGTCCAGATCGCGCCAGCTTGCGCGCTGCCCATGGTGATCTGCAACTGGTGCTGGCTCCGGGTGTATGCCGCGCCAGTCACCGTCAGCGTTGTGGTTCCGCTCGCCAGTGGCAGCGTCGGAGTTAACGTCGCGGAGAACTGCGCGGCGGGCTGATCCGGGCCGGTTTTGAGATCGGCGGAAAACCAGTGATCGCCACCAGGCCCAGGCATGGACGAGTCGTACAATCGGCTTTCCCGCCATGTGCCGCGCTCCAATGCTATAGTTTGTGCTGGCGCGCTGCCAGCCGTCACGTCACGCACGCCCATGCGGCTGCCCGGCGTGGACTCCAGCGTCAGCCAGTAACTGTCGGCAGCGTTCCAGCGGTCGCCGGGAGGAGCGGCATAGAAGCGCAATGCGCTGAGGGTGCCGTTTCCGTCGCGTACCTCCTCCATGCTCACTTCCTGACCCATTTTGCGCAGGTGCAGCCGCGCCGGATCGCTCAGATCGACGCCGCTGGCAGCCAGTGCAGACACAGACAATTCCTGCATGCCCGCGCGAGTCACATGAACAATCCATGCCTGTGTTGCTGACGCTGAATTGGTGGGCGGCGCGACGTTGGCGATGAATGGGGCGGAGGAGGATAACAGATCTGACGCGCGCTCGGTCAGCGGCATCACGCCAGGCACAGTCACTCGCAGGCTTGTTGCCGCGCGGACGACGCCTGATTGCGCAAATACTGGGGTGATCGCCAGCACCACCACCCGCACGCCGCGCACATACCCCTCACGCGCGAGCGACACCGGCCAGGTTGGGAGAATGAGTTGATTCGGCGCAAGATCTGGCCGTTCCTCGCCGCCAGGCGGGCGCGGTGTGATCGATTGAACATGACGAATCGACCCGCGCCATGGCTGGCTCAACACCTGTTCGACACGGGGCGCGATCTGGGCACCATCAGGCGCGCGCAACGCGACAAACTGCACCGGCAGCAGCGCGCCATCAATGCTCTGCGTGCTCCAGCCCGCCACATGCGCTGCGCCTGAGGAATCAACTGACACCGTGCCACTCCACGAAATCGCAACGCCACCCGGCTGTGGCAGCACCTGAAATGGTTGTGACGGCTGAGCAGACGCCGCGAACGGGCTCCAGAACGGGAGCAATAGCGCGGCGACAACGCAAACAACGAAAGAGCGAATAGTGATCATAGCGTCTCATGGGGTGAAGGCAAACCGTATGACGATCGTAAGTATATCGTTTTCGCGCTTCGCCATCTGGTGCAGAATAGTTTCGTTTTTATTGTACCCTGGAGAGATAAAGAAGCGGATGAGCGCTGGCTAAGGAACAGCATGCTCATCCGCTTGTTGGAAAATGCAGAACGGGCGCTATGTATGACGCCGTCGCAGGCGCAACAACACACTGACGCTGATTGCGCCGAGGCCAAGCACTGCCAGCGGCAACGACGTATCCGACGACCCGCCGTCGCCTGCGCCGGTGTTCGGCAGCAGCGCCGGAACGCGGGTTGGCGTCGCTGGCACCGGCGACGGCGTCGCTGGCTCCAGCGTATTGGTTGGCGGCTCCGGTGTCAGCGTCGGCGTTAGTGTGGCTGTCGGAGTCGGTGTTTTCTTATGGCTTGGCGGATTGGTTGGGCGCGGCGTGTCCGTCGGACCGGGCGGTGGCGTATCCGTCGGGCCAGGTGTGTTCGTCGGGCCGGGCGGTGGCGTATTCGTTGGTGGCGGCGGAGTATCTGTCGGAGGCGGCGGAGTGTTCGTCGGCGGCTCAGTTGGAGTGCCGGTAATGGCCAGGGCAGGCGCGGCAAAACTTGGCGGCACCGGGGCATAAACCATCGCTGTTACGAGCAGGGCGATCCCGAGCACTGCGAAAGAGATTTCCACAAACGTGCGCTTCATGCAAACTCCTTGTACAGAGCAATACATCTCACTCCGTAACTACGGCGAACAGCGTGTTGAAAGCCTATCTTTATGGATTATATCTTTAGTATACGCTATATCACGCAGTACGTCTACAGTACTTTTGGGCTTGGTTACGCATTAAAAGCCTCCTGGTCGCACACAACTATACGAAGGTGCGTAACAAATGCATTGACACCGCAGTATGCGCATCATATACTGTGAATTGAATCACAACTCAGTATTTATCTGGTTGTCGTCATGGTCGCTCATTGGCATCTTCAAGGGCGAAGCGTTCGCCTGCACGCTGTACCGCGCCGAAGCTCCCGCAGCAACATGTTTTGCCTATCGCATTTTTGAGGATGTGTGAGAGATTGGCGGCGTGTATACCGCGCCCGAAGAACGTCGCAAAGGCATGCCCGCCATGTGGTCGAGGCGGCCCTGCATACGCTCATGCAGCAAGGCTTAACCCCGCGCTACCAGTTCCACGAGGAAAACGCCGCCTCGCGCATGCTTGCCGAGGCTGTCGGCATGCATCAATTTGTGACCATGGAACACTGGCTTGCGCCGTAAGCATGTTACGAGCCGAGCGCGGCGCTGCACGCCCGCAGCCATGCTAACAATTGCTGCTGCTGCGCTTCCGCAAGCGTTGCGACCATGCGCGACGTGATCTCGCTCACAAGCTGATGCGCCTGCAGCACCCGCCGCTGGCCGTCGTCCGTCAGCGTTGTCTGCAAAATGCGGCCATGCGCCGGGTGCTGCTGCCGTTCGATCATGCCACTTGATTTCAGCTGCTTCACAATCGAGTTCATCGTTTGAGGCGTAACAAAGCAGCGCCGTGCCAGTGTCGCGCTTGATAAGCCCGGTTCATCCGCCAGCACGCTCAACGCGGCATATTGTGGCGCGGTTAGTTCAAGATCGCGCAACGCCTGATCCATTTTCAAGCGCAATGCATGCTGAGCATGCTTTAGTTCATACCCAATTTGATTGCTGACAGAATGATCCATGGCTCGCCTTTTTATCAGAGCACTGATATAATATCAGGGGACTTATATTATAATAGCACAAGGAGGCGAAGCATGCCAACACGCTACTGGGTTATCGCCGCATCGCGCGATCACGTGCAGCGTGGCATCGAAGGGGGTTTCACGCAGGCCAATCACGGCAAGGCCGCGCCGCTGCGCCGCATGCAGCCGGGCGATAAGATTGTTTTTTATTCTTCCAAAGCAGTCTACGGCGAAGATACGAAGTGCCAATGCTTCACCGCGATCGGCGAAGTCGCTGATGGCGATGTGTACCAGGCCGACATGGGCGGTGGCTTTGAGCCATTCCGGCGCAACGTGACGTTCTGGAACTGCCGTGAAGTTTCGATTTTACCGCTGATTCCGCAGCTTTCGTTTATTAAAGACAAACAGCGCTGGGGTGCCCCGTTTCGCTGGGGCGCTTTCGAGATGCCGCATGCCGACTACGAACTGATCGCCAGAGAGATGCTGGCGCAATCATCATGATGATTTCACGCGTTCGCGTGCAGCCGCAACCAGCGCCGCATTGCTGGGTGCGCGGCTGCCGTCCGGCATGAACAGCGTATCTTCAAAGCCGATCCGCGTGTCGTAGCCGCGCTGAAGCGCAATGTCGAGCAGCGGCCACGCGCTGTGCTCAAAGCCGTGGAGCAGGCGCGGCGTCTGCACATGCGCGGCGTCGAGCAGGGTTTCCATGGCGCGCACGTTTTCAAGCGCCTCGGCGACGTGCTGCTCATCTGGCTCGAACATGAGCCGCACGCATGTGTCGGCAAGGCCGAGCGACAGCAAGAGGCGCACATCATCCGCGTTCGCCAGCCCCGCCTCGATCCCAACACCCTTTTGCAGCAATGCATCGCACACGTCCCGCGTGCCATGCTCCGAAAAATTGACCGAAACAAAGTCCGGCAGCACCGTCCAGCTGCGCAGCAGCGCCACCCGCTTCGTCACGTCCGGCTCGATCATGTCGATCGTTGTGCCGCCAACTGGCACGCCGGGACATGCGGCGCGCACGGCGGCGACCGCCGCAGCGACATCATCGGCGGCGAGCGACTGCGCGCCACGGGCATTGCGGGGATGCATATGCACTGCGCCTGCGCCAGCATCAACCGCGGCGCGCGCAGCCTGGGCCAGCTCCGCTGGAGTAAATGGCAGCGCGGGATGCTCGTCGCGCCCACGCCCACCGTTCAAGCACACTTTAATCAGCATGAAACGCTCCTTGTGTCTGCACGTCTGTTATCATGCATGATAATGAACACATACACATCCCGCTCTTGCTGAATGCGCCGGCACACCTCCAGGCCGTCAATCCTCGGAAGCATGGAATCAAGAATAACGAGGGCAGGCCGAGCGATGCGAACCTGCTCAACTGCCGCCAATCCGTTGTTGGCAGTATGCACGCGGAACCCATCCGCCCGCAAACATGTTACCAGCACATCCAGAATATGCTGATCATCTTCAACAACAAGAATTGTCGCGCTCTGCATTGAGTTCGCCCGCGCAGGCGGCTGCACATGATGTATAACCAGGGTGGTGTAGAGGGATTGTACCATAAGCAGGTACATACAATAAACCCAAACACCCTCAGACGCATAAAACGTCTGAGGGTGTTTGGGTGGTAGCGGCGGGTGGATTCGAACCACCGACCTTCGGGTTATGAGCCCGACGAGCTGCCACTGCTCCACGCCGCGCTGGGTGGGCGCGCGGACCTTGTCTCCCAGCGGGACCCCGCGAGTACCTACGGTGCTGCGGTGTTTCACGGCCTGGTTCGGGATGGAGCAGGGTGGGACCACCGCGCGCTGCGCACGCCACTGGCACAGGGGCGTGCAGAGGTCGACATGCAGACAGACCGCCCCTTAGCCCGTACCCGCCGCCTGTTCCG
>DASTWM010000421.1:0-6980 GCA_035765855.1 Roseiflexaceae bacterium | reverse complement strand
CGTCAAGCTCCTGCCCGGCCTGCTGCACGATCGCGTCGAACTCAATCGCGCCTATCTCATGAGCTTGAGCAACGCCAATCTGCTGCAAAACTTTTACTTTGAGGCCGGTCTGGCAGACTTTCGCCAGAAGCATGAAGATATGCACTGGGGCTGGGAATCGCCGACATGCCAGTTGCGCGGGCATTTTCTGGGGCATTGGCTCTCCGCCGCCGCGCACCTGTACGCCGCAACCGGCGATGCCGAGGTCAAGGCCAAGGCCGACGCGATTGTGCGCGAGCTTGGCCGTTGCCAGGTAGCAAACGGCGGTGAGTGGGTTGGCTCGATTCCTGAAAAATATCTCGATTTCGTCGTCGCCGGGCAGCGCGTGTGGGCACCGCAGTACACGCTCCACAAGACGCTCATGGGCCTGTACGACATGTACGCGCTGGCCGACAACCAGCAGGCATTAGACATCATGATCAAGTGGGCGCGCTGGTTCCACCGCTGGACCGGCCAGTTCTCGCGCGAGCAACTGGACGACATTCTTGATGTCGAGACCGGCGGCATGCTTGAAGTCTGGGCCAACCTGTACGGCGTGACCCACGACGAGACGCACCTTGAACTGCTGCGGCGCTACGACCGCCCGCGCCTGTTCGAGCCGCTGCTGGCTGGCGAAGATGTGCTGACCAACATGCACGCCAACACGACGATTCCCGAAGTGCTCGGCGCGGCGCGCGCATGGGAGGTTACGGGCGAGCAGCGCTGGCGCGACATTGTCGAGGCGTACTGGCGCATGGCTGTGACCGAGCGCGGCTATTTCTGCACCGGCGGCCAGACCTGCGGCGAAGTCTGGACCCCGCCGCACGAGCAGGCGGCCCGCCTGGGCGACAAAAATCAGGAGCACTGCACGGTGTACAACATGATGCTGCTCGCTGACCGGCTGATGCAGTGGACCGGCGACCTCAGCTACGCGGATTACTGGGAGCGCAATCTGTACAACGGTATTCTGGCGCAGCAGAACCACCAGACCGGCATGATCGCCTATTTCCTGCCGTTGGAAGCGGGTGGCGTCAAACGTTGGGGTACGCCGACGCACGATTTCTGGTGCTGCCATGGCACGCTGGTACAGGCGCACACGCTGCACACCAGCGCGATCTACTACGAAGACGCCGATGGCCTGATCGTGGCGCAGTACCTTCCCAGCGAATTAACATGGGAGCGCTCGGGTACGACGGTGCATGTCAAGCAGACAATTGACCAGCAAACCGGAGCGACGCGCCGCCCGAACGCGCAGGTGTTCGAGATCGCAATCGCGTGCGAGCAGCCCGCCGATTTCACAATCAAGCTGCGGGTACCATGGTGGGTCGTCAGCGCGCCGCAGATCACGGTCAACGGCGAGCAGGTCGAGGCACAATCCGACTCGCCCGGCGTGATCACGATCAAGCGATCATGGCAGAACGACCGCATCCGAATCACATTGCCGAAGCAGCTTACCAGCTATTCATTGCCCGATCAGCCCTCAACCGTGGCGTTCCTGGATGGGCCAGTCGTGCTGGCCGGGCTGGTTGGCGAGGAGCGCACGCTGATTGGCGACAAAGACGATCCTGCCTCGCTGCTCATGGCGGATAATGAGCGCGAGTGGACCAACTGGATGACTGGCTACCGCACCAAAAATCAGGAGCGCAACTTCCGGCTGCTGCCGCTGTACCAGATTCTTGACCAGCCCTACACGGTCTATTTTCCGGTACAATTAACGAAGTAACGCTCTGTTCATGGCATTTCTTTAGAAAGAGAGCTACGACTATGGCCACAACGACAGCCTCAGCCTCATCCGCGCGGACGGTACAACGCCAGTACATGCCAATACCGTTCACACGCGTCACGATTAACGATACGTTCTGGGCCGAGCGCCAGCGCATCAATCGCGAGCAGACGATCCCGCATATTTACAAGATGTGCGAGGAAACTGACCGAATCGCCGCGTTTCGACCCGATTGGACCACCGATCCCGACATCAAGCGCCGGAGCATTCCGATTTTGTTCTGGGACTCAGATGTCGCCAAGTGGCTTGAGGCGGCCAGCTACAGCCTGGCGACCAATCCCGATCCCGATCTCGACACGCTGGTTGACGAGGTGATCGCGCTGGTCGCGCAGGCCCAGCAGCCGGACGGCTACCTGAACAATTGGTTCACGAAGGTTGAGCCGGAGAAGCGCTGGACCAACCTGCGCGACTGGCACGAGCTGTACAACGCTGGCCACCTGATCGAGGCCGGTGTCGCGCACTTCGAGGCCACCGGCAAGCGCTCGCTGCTCGATGTGATCTGCCGCTACGCCGATTATATCAACACGGTGTTCGGCACGGAGCCGGGCAAGCGGCGCGGCTACCCTGGCCATCCCGAGATCGAGCTGGCGCTGGTCAGGCTGTACCGCGCCACCGGCGAGCAGCGCTACCTGGATTTGAGCCGCTACTTTGTGAACGAACGCGGTCGCCAGCCGCATTACTACGATCAGGAGGCGCGCGAGCGCGGCGAAGACCCGGCAGTATTCTGGGCGCGCTCGTATGAGTACAATCAATCGCATTTGCCGGTGCGCGAACAGCAGCAGGTCGTCGGCCATGCCGTGCGGGCCGTGTACCTGTACAGCGCCATGGTCGATCTGGCGATTGAGGATGGCGACGCTTCCCTGATGGAAGCCTGCGAACGGCTGTGGCCGCAACTGACGACCAGGCGCATGTACGTCATGGGCGGGATCGGCACATCCAAGAGCAATGAAGGCTTCACCAGCGACTACGATCTGCCGAATGAAAGCGCCTACGCCGAGACATGTGCGGCAATCGGCCTGGTGTATTGGGCGCATCGCATGCTTCAGGTCGACTGCAACCGCACCTACACGGATATTCTTGAGCTTGCGCTGTACAATGCGGTACTCAGCGGCGTCTCGCTCGACGGCACGCATTTCTTCTATGACAACCCGCTCGCCAGCAACGGCGATCACCATCGCGTAGAATGGTTCGTCTGCCCGTGCTGCCCGCCGAACCTGGCGCGGCTGTTCGCATCGCTCGGCGAGTATCTGTATGCGCAGAGCGACGACGAACTGGTGGTGCATCTGTACATGCAGGGCGAGGGGCAGTTCGAGATCGGCGGGCAGGCGGTGACGCTGCGCCAGACGACGAATTATCCATGGGATGGCTCAGTCAAAATCCAGTTGGAGTTGAACGAGCCAGCCGAGTTCGGCCTGCGGCTGCGCATTCCGGCATGGTGCACTGCCCCGCGCCTGTCGGTCAACGGTGAGGCCGTGGATCTTGCGGCGATCACCGAGCAGGGCTACGCCTGCGTGCGGCGGACATGGAGCAGCAGCGATACCATCGAGTTGGAACTGCCCATGCTGGTCGAGCGCGTGTACGCCAATCCGAACGTGAAGGCCGATGTCGGCAGCGTTGCGCTGCGGCGTGGCCCGCTGGTCTACTGCTTCGAGCAGGTCGATCAGGAAGCGCCGGTGTTCCAGACGTTGCTTCCAGAACAAACAGAGCTTCTGGACGCACATGCGCCAGATTTGCTCGAAGGCGTGGTGCAAGTAACCGGATCGGCCATCGCGCTGGACGACGCCGATTGGGAAGACACGCTCTACCGCACCGCGCCGCCAACGCTGCATGCATGCACTGTGCAGGCAATTCCTTACTACGCCTGGGACAACCGCGAACCGGGCGCGATGTCGGTCTGGTTACGGGAGCCGGTCTGCACACCAGACGGGTTCCCGACGCAAAGCTAAAGCCATATTTGGACGAGCAGGCTCCCCATGGAGCCTGCTTTTTATTTGCCATGGTCCAAACCTTGACAACAATACACTCAAGTTTTTATAATTGAGAAAGACATTTTTCGTCGTCAATAAGGAACAATACATGGCAACCCGCGACTACTACGACATTCTCGGCGTCAGCCGCACCGCCGACGAAAGCGAAATAAAGCGCGCCTACCGCAAACTGGCGCGCCAGCACCATCCCGACATCAACCCCGGCAACAAGGAGGCCGAGGCGCGCTTCAAAGAGATTAATGAAGCGTACGATGTGCTGTCCGACAAGGAGAAGCGCGTTCAGTACGACCGCTTCGGGCGCGACTTTCACCGCTATCAGCAGGCGGGCGGCGGCATGGGCGGCGCCGACAGCCCTTTTGGCAACGCCGATTTTTCCGACTTCATCAACTCCTTATTCGGCGGCGGCATGGGCGGCATGGGCGGCGTCGGCGCAGGTAGCACGCGGCGTGGTCCCGGCGGCATGGGCTTTCAGCAGAATGGTCAGGATGTCGAGCAGCCAGTTGAGATTACGCTTGACGAGGCATTTGCTGGCACGCAGCGCACATTGCGCTTCCACTCGCCCAATGGGCAGCAGCGTAACATCACCGTGAAAATCCCGGCGGGCGCGGACAACGGCATGCGCATCCGTGTGGCCGGCGAAGGCGGGCCGGGCATGGGCGGCGGGCGCGCGGGCGATTTGTTCGTGATTGTCAAGCTGCTGCCGTTCGACCGCTGGGAGCGGCGCGGCGACGATTTGTACACGAACGTTCCGGTAAGCCTGTATACCATGCTGCTGGGCGGCGAAACGCGGGTGCCGCTGTTGGGCGGCAAGACGCTGACGCTCAAGGTGCCGGAAGGCTCGCAGAACGGGCGCAAAATGCGGATCAGCGGGCAGGGCATGCCGCGCCGTACCAGTCCCGGCAGCCGTGGCGATCTGTACGTCACGCTGGAAGCCCAGTTGCCGACCGCGCTGTCCGACCGCGAGCGCGCGCTGGTCGAGGAGCTGCGCAACTTGCGCGAGACTGAAACGGTGAGTTAACCACCAAGACACCAAGGACACCAAGAAGTCCAGGTATATGAATCTTTTATAGTGACTTTCCTTTGTGTTCTTCGTGCCTTTGTGGTGAAAATAATGATGACAGAGCGATATTACACGATTAAAACAGCGGCGGAATTGTGCGGCATGCACGAGCAAAGCCTGCGCATGTACGAGCGGCGCGGCCTGATCGCGCCGCAGCGCAGCCCCGGCAATTTCCGCCGCTTCAGCGATGAAGATGTCGAGCGCATCCGCTTTATCAAGCGCCTGATTGATGACCTTGGCGTGAACCTGGCCGGCGTCGAGGTTATTCTGCACATGCGCGAGCAACTGCTCCGAGCGCAGGCCGAGATTGAAACGCTGCGCCATGTTTAGCGTCTGCATGGTCGTTTAGGCGGCGGCCTGGTGGGAATGCGGCTCCCTCTTCATAACTTCTTCACACCTTCTTGCTATGCTTGATAGAGCAAACAACGTGAGCGGCACCGTGTTGCTCACTCAAGGTGTGTTCCATGACTGCCACAAGACGCCAATTCCTTCGCACCACCGGCCTGGCCGCCGCATACCTCACCTTGCCTGCGTGGCTCGTCGCCTGCCAGCGCGGCGCGGCGGCTTCCGGGCTGGCGCTGGCCAGCCCCGATAACTGGGATGATGCCGCGCCCGGCGCGCATGCCGACATCGTCCACCTGCTGAACCGCATCACCTACGGGCCGCGCCCCGGCGACGTGGAGCGCGTGGCGCAGGTCGGATGGGACGC
Source organism: Roseiflexaceae bacterium (assembly GCA_035765855.1). Taxonomy (GTDB): domain Bacteria; phylum Chloroflexota; class Chloroflexia; order Chloroflexales; family Roseiflexaceae; genus DASTWM01. Next base: position 1,422 of record DASTWM010000421.1, on the reverse strand, counting down.
GTTCATCGACCGGCAGCTTCACCCTGAAACAATCGACGACAGCGCGCTCGACAAGCGACTGACGGCATTTCGCACGCTTGCCATGAGCAGCGCTGATCTGTACAACTCCTATCCGCCCAAATCACAGCCCGGGCCGCAGGCGGTCATCAGCGAACTGGAAATGGCCGCGCTGCTGCGCGCCATCTACAGCGAACGGCAGTTGTTCGAGATCATGGTGGATGTTTGGAGCAACCATCTCAATATTTACATTGGCAAAAATCAGGTCAGGTGGCTCAAAACAGTTGACGACCGCGATGTCATTCGGGCGCATGCGCTGGGCAAGTTCCGCGATCTGCTGCTGGCTTCGGCCAAAAGTCCGGCCATGCTGATCTACCTCGACAATGCCCAGAACGTCAAGGCTGGCGCGCAACTCGGCCCCAACCTGAACGGGCTGAACGAAAATTACGCGCGCGAAGTCATGGAACTGCACACTGTCGGCGCGGATGGTGGCTACACGCAGGACGACGTCACCACGGCGGCGCGCGCGCTGACTGGCTGGACAATCACCGGCTTCAACTCCGACGCGCCCGGCATGTTTCAGTTTCGGCCACGCCTGCATGACAATGACGAGAAGCACTTCCCGTTTCTCAACCTGACGCTGCCGGCTGGCGGCGGCCAGAACGATGGCGAGATGTTGCTGGCTGCGCTGGCGAATCATCCCAAAACCGCCGAGCGCATCGCCACCAGGCTGTGCATGACGTTTGTTTCCGACGATCCGCCGCAAACGCTCGTGCAGCAGGCCACCAAAGCCTATCTCGACAACGATACCGACACGCGCGCCGTGCTGGGCGCGATCTTTCATTCCGACGAATTCAAGGCGGCGGCTGGACAAAAAATCAAGCTGCCGCTGCGGGCGCTGGTTTCCAGCGTGCGCGCCCTCGGCATTGACATGGCCGACTCCGCGATGGGCGCGCGGCCACTTGTGCAGCAGCTGCGCGCGCTCGGGCAGCCATTCTTCGGCTGGCAATCGCCCAACGGCTACCCGCAGATTGGCGCGGCATGGGTCAACACCGGCGGCATGCTGAGCCGCTGGAACATGGCCTTCGCGCTGGCGGAGGGGCGCATCAGAGCCGCGCAGCCGGACCTCAATGCGTTTGTTGGTCATGGCACCACGGCTGGCGCGCTGGTCGACACAATCAGTGCGGCGTTGCTCCATGCGCCGCTGCCGAGCGATGCGCGCGCCGCGCTGGTCGAGTATGTCAGCGCGGGGCAGGGTGACAGCCCCGCGCTGAATACGGCGGCGCTGCGGCGCAAGCTGCCGGAATTGATCGGGCTGATTCTCGTCTCGCCTGCCTTTCAGATTCATTGATAAGGAGACAAGGAGATAAGGAGATAAGGATGATACCATCTCTAACTCAGAATTCAGCATTCAAAACTCATCCC
>DASTWM010000420.1:0-10016 GCA_035765855.1 Roseiflexaceae bacterium | reverse complement strand
CCTGAATCTGAGCCTGACTGGTCACATTGGCGCGCAGTTCTGGCGTGAATTGCTGGAGCGCCTCGTCAATCAGTCCGCGCTGCCACGCCAGGAAGAACGCGCCGACGACCTGCTGCGGCACGCCGCTCAGTCGCTGGTCGGGCGTCACATCGGTGCCGGTCACATCGTCGATCTTCCAGCCGCCTTCGTTCACCATCTGGAACACGCGCGTGCTGGTCGAGCCGTCGCCCCACGTCCAGCGCACCAGCACCTCGCCATGGTTTGCATCAAAGTTGCCTGCCTGTACCGTGCAGTTCGCAGTGTCCTGCATGCAATCGGGCGGCGTGTTCTGCAAACCGAGCAGGCGTGGAATCCAGCCGCTGCCTTTGACATGCCCCGTGCCGACGTAGCGCGATTTCGCGCGCTGGCTCAGGAAGTCGGCCCAGCCAGTCTCGGCGCTGGCCGGGTCGGTTGCTACGTTGTGCAGGAACTGGTGCACAAAACCAGCCGTCGCCTTGGGCGTGTTTTGCGATGGCTGCGATGCCTGGCCCAGCACGTCGATCATGTCCGCGCCGATGTTGCCGCGCTCGACCTGCCAGCCCGCTGGATTCTGCGGATCGCAGGTCAGCACCGCGCGCTCGAACGCCTGCATCACGATCTCGCGCGATTGGCCGTTCTTCACAACCGTCGTCGTGAACGCATCGGTCATGGGCAGGCCGATGTCGTGCAGCCAGCTGCCGGGAAACAGGCTCGCCTCGTTGATGTAGATCCAGAAGTAATGCGGCACGATGTAGCCCGGCGCGGCGCGCAATTGCGGGTCGTATGGCACCATGATCCCGCTCTGTTCCGGCGTCTGGCCCATGGTCAGGTTCAGCACATCCCTGGCGCTAAACGGATGGCGAAGCTGCGGATCAGCGCGGCGCTGCACATCCACAAAGCTGACCGGCGTGCCAGTGATGGAATGATTCGGCGCGAGATCCATCAATTCAGCGGTGAGCCGCCCGTACATAAACTGCCATGCCGGGTTCGTTTCGGCGTTGCGGTGGTCCTCGATGCGCCCTTTCTCAAAATATTGTGCCGGAAAACCCGCTACGGTCAGCAGGGCGCTCAGCGGGTTGCCCAGCACGCGCATGCCCTGATGCGCGTTGTAGTAGGCGGCGAATGGCTCGGCCACGCTGGTCTGCGCCTGCGTGTCGCTATGGGCGAAAAGCAGGCCGATCAGCAGCGCGGTGAGCAGCCAGGTATACGAGAGTTTGTGTTTAATCATGATGGTTTATTTCCTGATAATTGTACTCTTTGCAAGCAGCACGAACGGCAGCGGCATGCTCGCCGCGTCCGGTATGGCGGCACATTCTTGCTGGATACATGGCAACAGGTCCACCGAACAACGCTGTCATTCCTGCGAACACCTTGCAGGATGAGCAGCGCGGACAAGCAGATTAGGATCGAACATGCGAGTTCCCTGGTCATGAAATCACTCCTGATACTTATGTTTGTTCATCTGCTATTTCGGCCAGGAGCGTGCGAATAGCATCGCTGATCACCGCCGGCTGGTCGAGCATGATGTCATGCCCGCTCTGCTCGGCGGTGATCAGCTTGCCGCGCGACGAGAGCCGTGCCAGATCAGCCTGCGCTGCGGCAGCAGTGCGCTCGATCTGCGCCGCCTGCTCCGCTGAAACGCCCGGCGCAGTTGGGCCGGGAAGCCCGTGCCGGATGACGACCAGCGGCCTGTCACCCAGATTGTCGCTACCGCGCATCTGTGCGGAGCTGGCCTCCAAAGCGGCAAATTCGCTCGCCAGCGCGGCGAGTGACGAACGGCTATAGCCCAACCGGACTGCCATGCGGCGCGTCTCTCGCGGCAACCTGGCGAGGCTGCCGAGCGGGAGGAGATTCAGCCGAACCAGCGCCTGGGGAAACCCAATATATCCCAGCGCCGCCATCACCCGCAGCATGCGCGTGACGAGGCGCAGCCCGTTGCGGTGCGCTGGCGGAAAGCGCTCCGTCCATTCATCTTCATGGTCGGCGTCCACCAGCACCATCCCGGCCACATCCTGCGGGTGCTCCGCCGCATACCGGCGCGCGACGAAGCCGCCGAAGGAGTGTCCAACCAGCAGGTAGGGCGGCGCAATTCTTGCTCGCGCCAGCAGCGTATCAAGTTCACGCGCCGCGCACGCTGCATCGCGCGGCATGCCCGCCGGGGCAGAATCGCTCCAGCCGTAACCGCCACGGTCATAGGAATAAACCTGCGCGAACTGCGCCACAACGGGCTGCACCAAACTCCATGTCAGCGAAAAGCCGCCCGCGCCTGCCACAAGAATTACGGCTGGTTGGCCGGGCATGCGCCTGCCCATGCCGAGCAGATGCAGCCGGTAGCTCCCCACATCTACAAGCATCCCCGGCGCTGCTGACGCTGTTGATTGTACAAGTGCGCTTTGCATGCGTTCATGCTCCAATGTTTAGCGCCGCGTCGCGCGCATCAGCCGCGTGCTGGCCGCGCAGCAGATACAGACCGTAGCACAGCAGAATCGTGTCGCGAACGACTTCAAGCGGAATGGCCGGCAAATTGGTGTAGTGCAGCGTCAGGTCGCTAAAGGCGTGGAGTATCACCAGAAACCAGACGGTGTTGGTGCGCAACCGCAGCGCGCCCATGCCCACTCCGAAACAGAACGCGCCGATCACCTGCGACAGCACAATCGCTGGATTGCTGCGCACCGCCAGATTCGACAGGTGCGACAGGCCAAACAACGCCGCCATGAGCAGCACGCCGCGCGTCGGGCCGAGCGGCCGCAGAATGCGCAGCACCACGCCGCGCCACAGCGCCTCTTCCCGCAGGCCGACCAGCAGGTAGGCGACGGTGAGCATGCCCAGCGATCCCAGTTCATCTGTCTTAAAGCCAGTGACAAACGGCAGCACAAACACGATGATGGCGGGCAGCCACAACAGGCGCAGATCGCGCCATGCCGCCGGGCGGTTGAACCCGCTCGCCCGCCACCAGCCGAGCGCGCTAATGAACGCGAACGTGATCGCGCTGGCAATACCAAGCGTGATCAATTCTTCCGCGTTCGGCGCAAGCGCTTTCATGAGGAGATGAAGCGAAACGATAATCGCCATCTCAACCAGAAACATGATGAGCACCGAAACGATAGGTCGCCGCGCAAAAAAGGCGCGCAACCCCGCCGTCGCCGGGCGGCCATCCGAGCTTACGGCAGCCTGATTCTGCGGCTGCATAGATGCGCTAGATTGCATCACAGCTTCCTCCAATGAATATCATCAACTCCCATGGTGTTTCGCTGCCTGTGCCGCGCGCCGAATCGTATCGAGCAGCAGCCCGTCAGCGGCATGCTTCGGCACGAACGCCGCCGCGCCAACTTCCTGCGCCTGCTGATAGGCGCGCGCCGTGTCATGAATACTGAGCATAATAATCACACTTGCCGGCGTGATTGCGCGCAGCACGGCGGCGACGCTGAAGCCGTCCATGCCAGCCATTTCCACATCCAGCACAATCACATCGGGCTGGACGCTGCGGGCGAACGCGATGGCTGCCGCGCCATTTTCCGCCTCGCCGACGACCTGGATGTCAGGTTCAAGGCTCAGGCGCATGCGCAGCCCTTGCAGCACGGTAGGTTGATCATCGACCAGCAAAAGGGTAATCACTGCGTTTCTCGCCGTGTTTCATTACGTTGAGATAATGATAGCGCGGGCAGCACGGGGAAGATTGAGGAGCATGGCGGAACAGGCATCCGCCTTTTGGCGGAGAGCGTTTGTACCACCAAGGCACGAAGGCACCAAGCTTAAAAAGATTCTTCGTGTCCTTCGTGGCTTCGTGGTAATATCTTACAATGATGGTGCTATGGGGACTGTGGCGGAGATCGTCGTGCCCTGCCCCGGCTCGCTGATGATAGCAAGCTCGCCGCCCAGCCGCGCGACGCGCTCGCGCATGGATCGCAGGCCGAGGTGGCCCGGAAAATCGCCGCCGGGATCGAAGCCGACGCCGTCGTCGCAGATCGTGAGGAAAAGCTGCCGCTCGTTGCACACCATAATCACGTCCACATGCGTGGCGCGCGCATGCTTGACCATGTTATGCAGCGCCTCCTGCCCGATGCGGTACAGCGCCTCTTTGACTGCCAGCGGCACGTCCGGCTCAGGGCAGAGCGTGGTCGTCGCCTCAATATTGTGGCGCGCTTTCAGCGATGCCGCCTGCTTGGTCAGCGCGGCAACCAGCCCTTCGGTCTCCAGCGACTCTGGCCGTAGCTCAAAGATCAGCGCCCGCATCTCGGCCAGCCCGGCCTCGGCCAGCGACAGCACATAGTCGAGCGGATCAGCGGCCTTGGTTGGGTCGCGGTCGAGCAGCGTGCGGGCCGTGCGCGCGCCGAGCGCAATGCCAAACAGCGCCTGCGACACGGAATCATGCAGCTCGCGGGCCAGCTTTTGGCGCTCCTGCAAGGCCGCCGCGTTCTGAATCTGCTCGTAGAGACGCGCGTTCTCGATCGCAATCGCGGCCTGATTCGCAAAGGCCAGCGCCAATTCAGCATGGTGCTGCGTGTAGTCATGCGGTTTATCGTGATCAATCGCCAGAATGCCGATGATGTGATTGCGGTGGATAAGCGGCACGCCCATCCATGAGGCAATATAATCGGGAACTTCGCCGAGATCCTGCATCGCCTTCGCGCGGAATGCGCGGGCCAGCGGTGTGTCGGCATGCACATCGTCGATAATCACAGCCTCGCGCCGCAGCACCACCTCGCGGCTGTGCAGCACATCCGCCAACAGCCATTCCCATACGAGCTGCTCCTGCGAAATGGGGCCACGGTAGCTCATCAGGCGCAGTGTGTTGTTGCCTTCCAGAATAAAAATCGCCGACGCGCGATGATCGACCACAGCTTTAAGTTGGTCGAGAATGACGCCGAGCAGCGGCTGAAGCTCCAGCGTGGAGGCGACATTGCGCGACACGTCGAGCAGCGTCGTGAGTTCGCGGGTGCGCTCGGCAACCCGCTGCTCCAAAAGCTGATATGCTTCCACGCGCTCGGTAATGTCGCGGATGACGCCCAGCACCGCTGGCTGACCGTTGTAGCTGAAGCGGCTGCCCTGCACCTCGACATGCAGCAGCGAGCCATCCTTGCGCACATCAACCGCGCGCGCACGGTATTGGCCGTCGCGCTGCGTCGTCTCGAAGAAGGTGGAAAACGCCTGCCGATAGTCAGGATGAATAATGACGTTTGGGTGCTGGCCGATCAATTCTTCTGCTGCGTAGCCGTGCATTTCGCACAGCGCCGCGTTTGCCGCCAGGATCGTGCCATCCATGGAGTTGATAATCAAACCATCGCAGGTCGCCTCGAAAATGCGCTGGTATTGCGTTTCAGCCTCTTTTTGCGCGGTGACATCCTCATGCTGAAACACCACTTCGCGCACCTGCCCGGCATCATTCTTCACCGGGTACATGACCGCGCGCACCCAGCGCTGCTGCACGCCGCCGAACGTCGCCGCGGATTTAGCTGGCTCATACTGAATCGGCGGCAGCATGGTTGGCTCGCCCGCGAAGCCGCGCTCGATATCGGCGCGCAGGCCATGATCCATCAACTGCTCGTCGCGCAACACATTGTAATCGCCGATCTGCTCAAGCGTTGTGTCCCACAGCTTTTCCCAGGCATGGTTGACGAACAAGGCCGAGCCGTCGGGCGCGCAAATCTGCGTGCTGAGCGGCGACTGTTCGACCAGCGTGCGGAAGCGCTGCTCCGACTGGCGCAGCGCGGCGATCTCGCGCTTGCATGCGGCCAGTTCGTTCTGCAGGCGGGCGTTGGCGCGGCGCAGTTCCAACGCGCGTTGAGTGTTTACTAGTGTACGCTTCGCAACGGGCGTGTGGGCGACGCGACTTGGCTGGTGTCGTAACGCGGCCATGATCAGCGCGCCACCGCATCCGGCGAAACGAGGCCAGCCCGCACCGCATACAGCGCGGCCTGCGTGCGCGATGCCATGCCCAATTTCGCCAGCAGATTGCTGATGTGCGTTTTGACCGTCTTTTCGCCAATCACAAGCTGCGCGGCGATCTGCTTGTTCGACAAGCCCTGCGCGACCAGCCGCAGCACGTCCTTTTCGCGCTCGGTCAGCGCCTCGGGCGAAGCGGGCATGCGCACCTCGTGCATGAGCCGGGCGGCGGCCCTGGGCGATAACTGCACTTGCCCGGCGGCGGCGGCCTTGATCGCGCGGCACAGTTCATCCGACTCGGTATCCTTCAGCAGATAGCCGATTGCGCCCGCGCGGATCGCGCCAACCACCTTTTCATCTTCCAGCACGCTGGTCAACGCAATCACTTCGACATCCGGCAATTCCTTCCGGATCGCGCTTGTCGCAGCAATGCCATCCATCACCGGCATGAGCAAATCCATCAGCATCACGTCTGGTCGCAGTGCGCGGGCCTGCTCCACGGCCTCCGCGCCGTTCGCCGCCTCGCCGACCACCTCAAGCTCAGGGTCGAGCGCTAAAAACATGCGTAATCCTTGCCGAACAACGCTGTGATCATCGGCAAGCACAATCCGAATAGTCATGAGAATCTATTTCTTTCCATAAAAAAGCGCGCCTCATGCGCTTGGGGGAAGGTGAGTTAGCGCTTTCTTATCACATAAAAAACTATTGAAGTTATGTTTATTGTACCATGGTTTTAACCGCTTTTCTATTTGTATGGCGCGGCAGCATGTGAATCTGTTTCGCACAGCTTGTATGATTACAGCGCCACATGCACGGCACGATTATTGTGAAGAAATAAAAAAGCACACGTTTTACTCGCTTTGCATGGCGCTCCGTCGCTAGATTGGTTCACATGATTTTCAAATATGCGCTGATCTTCGTTCCTGTTTCGCTGATTCTCGCGTATGTCATTCAGGTGCCGCCGCTGTGGATTTTTGCCAGCGCAATTATCGCCATTGTGCCGTTAGCCGAATGGATCCGCCGCGCAACCGAGCAGATCGCGAACCGCGTTGGATCGGCCATCGGCGGCTTGCTGAACGTGTCATTTGGCAATGCTACCGAACTCATTCTCGCGTTCTTCGTGCTCGCTGAAGGAAAAACAGCGGTCGTCAAGGGCCAGATCACCGGCTCGATTATTGGCAATGGCCTGTTGGGTCTGGGGCTGGCGATCCTGATCGGCACCTGGGGCCGCGACAAGCAAACCTTCAAGCGCGAGCGCGCCGGGCAGCTCGGCAGCCTGCTGATTCTGGCGGTGATCGCGCTGCTGCTGCCGGCGCTGTTCAACTACACGGAACAAAGCCGCGCCGTGGCAGATGCCAGTCAACTCGATGAGTACCTGAGCCTGGGCGTCTCGGTGGTGCTGATCATCGTGTACATTGCCAACCTGGTATACACCTTGTTCACGCATAGCGACGTGTTTGCAGCCGACGAGGATGAGGGGGAGCAGCACGCGGATTGGTCGCTCTGGAAGGCAATTGGCGTGCTGGTCGGCGCGACGGTGGTCACAGCCATCGAAGCCGAGCTTGTGTCCGGCGCGCTTGAGGCCACGGCGGACAAGCTCGGCCTGACGCCCTTCTTTCTGGGTGTCGTCGTGCTGGCGATCATCGGCAATGCCGCCGAATATGTCTCGGCCATGTATTTTGCGCGCCAGAATCGCATGGGCATCGTTATGACAACCACCGTCGGGTCGAGCATTCAGGTGGCGCTGCTGGTCGCGCCGCTGCTGGTGCTTGGCTCGTATGTCATGGGTAAACCCATGGATCTCGTGTTCAACAATACCATCGAGTTGATTGCAATTGCGGGTGTGGCCTTTGCCGTGAACGCCATCGCGCAGGACGGCGAGACGACATGGTTCGAAGGACTGTTGCTGATTGCCGTCTATATTCTGCTGGGGATGGCGTTTTTCTTCGTCACGCCATGAAAAACTGACGCTGCGCAAAAACCATCAGCAAAAACGTTATTGCGCTCCACCGATTAGCAGTATAATCGTGCTACCTTCCGTCTATTCATGGAGTTCACAGCATGAGCGATTTTTCATACTTGCGTGGTGTCTATAACATCGTCCCGACGCCGTTCACCACCGACGGCGCGCTGGACGAGCCGAGCCTCGCCACGCTGACCGAGTTCATCATCGGGCGCGGCGTGCAGGGCATGACCATCCTGGGCGTGCTGGGCGAGGCCGGAAAATTATCTGACGACGAGCGCACGCGGGTGGTCTCGCGCGTGATCGAGGCCGCGAACGGGCGTCTCCCGATCTGCGTCGGCACGAGCCACGCCGCGACCGACCAGTGCGTCGCCTTCAGCAAGCAGGCCCAGGCACTCGGCGCAAAAGCGATCATGGTCGCGCCGCCGAAGCTGGCCCGCTCCAACGATGTCGCGCTGCGCCGCCATTATCTCGCGGTGGCCGAGGCGGTGGACATCCCGGTGGTCGTGCAGGACCACCCGGCCAGCAGCGGCGTGTTCATGAGCGTCGATTTCATCGCCCGGCTGGCGGAAGAAGCGCCGCACTGCCGCTTTCTAAAGCTGGAAGATGAGCCGTCGCCGCCCAAGATCAGCCAGGTGCGCGCGGCCAACCCTGATGTGCAGGTGTTCGGCGGGCTGGGCGGCATGATGTTTCTGGAGGAGCTGCGGCGCGGCGCGGTCGGCACCATGACTGGCTTCGGCTTCCCGGAAATTTTAGAGGACATTTACCAGCGCTACAGCAGCGGCGACATCGACGGCGCAACTGAGGTTTTCTACCGCTACTGCCCGCTGATTCGCTTCGAAAATCAGGCGCTGATCAATCTCGCGCTGCGGAAGTACATTTATTTCATACGCGGCGCGATTGCCACGCCGCATGTGCGCGCTCCCGCGACGCCGCTGGACGAAGGCACGATTGCCGACTTAAAGGATGTGTTAGGACGTTTGAAATTGATGGAGCAATAACATGGAACTTGGACTGAAGGGCAAACGCGCGGTGGTGCTGGCTGCCAGCCGTGGACTGGGCTATGCATGCGCGCTTGGGCTGGCGCGCGAAGGCTGCAAGCTGGTGATTTGCAGCCGCACCCAGGAGCGGATCGAGCAGGCGGCGGCGCAGATTCGGCAGGAGACCGGCGCGGAGGTGCATGCCGTGGCGGCGGACGTGAAGGGCGAGGCCGATATTCAGAAGGTTGTGCAGGCATGCGTTGAGCAGTACGGCGGCATTGAGATCGTCGTTCACAACGCGGGCGGCCCACCGGCGGGAAATTTCCAGACAATCAACGACGACCAGTGGAACACGGCCTTCCAGCAGAATCTCATGAGCTTCGTCTGGCTGGCGCGCGCCGCGATTCCTGAGATGAAGAAAGCTGGCTACGGGCGTATCCTGGCAATCACCTCGTCGTCGATCAAGCAGCCGATTCCAAATCTGATTCTGTCGAACGTCATGCGCGCTGGCGTGCTGGCGCTGGCCAAGAGCCTGTCGAGCGAGCTTGCGCCGTCGAACATCCTGGTCAACATCGTCGGGCCGGGTCGCATCGCCACCGAGCGGATCGAGGAGCTTGACAAAGCGAACGCGCAACGCACGAACCGCTCGGTTGAGGATGTCCGCACGGAGTCGATCAAGGCTATTCCGCTCGGTCGGCTGGGCGATCCGGAGGAATTGGCGAACATGGTCGTGTTTCTGGCGTCCGAGGCGGCGAGCTACATCAGCGGCACATCCACGCTGATCGACGGCGCGAAATCCGATTCACTGCTGTAGGAAAGGCAGAAAGCAGAAAGAATCCGCGAAGACACGCGAAGAACGCGAATACGAATCAACTTCGTGCGCTTCGCGTCCTTCGCGGATTACCCTTCATCCTTTCAGGAGCATGGCGATGACACAGCCAACGCTGACAACCGAGCGGCTGGTGTTGCGCCCGTTCACGCTGGCCGATGCGCCGGACGTGCAACGGCTGGCTGGCGTGCGCGAGGTCGCCTCGCCGACACAGAACATCCCACACCCGTACGAAGATGGCATGGCCGAGCAGTGGATCAGCACGCATGCCGAAGCCTTCGCCAATGATCAGCGCGTCTCCTTCGCCATCACCCAGCGCGAGGACGGCGCACTGTGTGGCGCG
>DASTWM010000419.1:0-5539 GCA_035765855.1 Roseiflexaceae bacterium | reverse complement strand
TGCGGCGCTGTTGCGGCTGCTGCATCCCGACCAGTGCAACCACAACACGCTTATTATCGCGCCGACCAACGCCCTCATCGCGCAGCACGCGGCCGAAGCGCGTGATTTTATCGCAAACTACAGCCTGCAGCTGCGTGTGTTTGAAGCCGATGCAGCAGCACTTGGCGCGCTCGATGGTGAGCTGCGCTCTGGCGAACGGCTGCAACGCTTTCTCGAAAACCCGCTGACGTTTGCCGAACAACTGAATTTGCCTGACGACGCCGAAAAGCAGCCGTTTGTGGTCGTCACAAATCCCGACATTTTCTACTACGGATTGTATTTTCAATATCGCCGCAACGATCAGCGCAATGTGTTCAGCAAATTCATCGGCAACTTCCGCTACGTCGTTATTGACGAGTTTCACTACTATGACAACAAACAGTTCGCCAACTTTCTGTTCTTCTTCGCCTTCTGGAAGCAGTGGAACTATTTCGAACACGGGCGCTCGATCTGTTTGCTTTCGGCAACGCCGCGCGCAAATGTCTATCACTACCTCAATCAGTTGTTTGGCAGCGGTGCCTGGACACTCATTGCGCCAGACAACGAGCCGCCAGAAAGTGCCGCATATGCAACAGTGCCAACGCTCACCGAACTGCGGCTCACCGTGGTTGCTGACCAGATCGAAAAGTGGGTGGCAGGTAATCTCAGCCGTATCGAGGGCTGGCAGTCCGAGCAGCTAGATAGCGCCATCATCAGCAGCAGCTTGGGGAAGATTAACGATACCTATGCGCTGTTACAGCACCTCGCGCCAACTCGCATCACTGGCCCTGAGCCACATGCCAAGCGGCAGGAGGTGCGCCCGCTAACGCTTGCGACGCCAACGGTGGATATTGGCTACAACTTTGGGCGGCCTGGCAAGTGCCGTCAGAGTATTGATCGCCTGGTTTGCGATGCACGCTTTGGCGATGAACTCACACAGCGAATCGGTCGCACTGGACGGGTATTGGGGCGGGCTGAAACATCATGCCTCAGCGAGGCAATTGTGATCGTCAACGATGAGGCGGCAGAGGAACTGCGCGCCTACGCTGGACAGCGCCTTGCGCGCGCCGAGTGGGCTGCGGCAGTTGCACAACTACGGCATTTGCCATCTAAGCACCAACTTGACGGCTATGTTCGCAGCCACGCGGTGATGGAGGCATTCTACCCAATATTACAAGTGAGTAAGCTAACCGACGATGAAGAAGCGTCACTTGAAGAGTTATATACGATGCTTCGTAGCCTGTTTGCGCCAAACAGCAAACCGCAAACCAAGTTTCTTCAGTTCTTCTTTACAAAATACGATAAACGTCGCCTCTGGCTGAATCTATCGCCTGAGGCAAAACGCTGGAAACTTGATGACCAATGGAATGCCAAAGACCTTGCCCAGCACTTTGCCGATTATGTTTCGTGGCGTGAGTCGAGAAAAGGCAAAGAGATGCGGTATACCGGAGCGGCGTTTCAACAGCAGCTACCAAAACTACTCCTCAACCACGCTCAACAAAAGCGGGACCTTGTGGCATTTATCGAGTCGCAAGTTGCGCTCACTAAAGCGATCTTCAACTTTCGCGAGGCATGGCAGGGGCCGATCGCAGCAATCTATGACCAGGGGAAGATGATGTCGAGTGAACCTGTGAGCTGTTATGACCTGCTACATCTTGTGTCGAACTACCGGCTTTATATATACCGCAATCAGGCCGAGTTCGAGTGTACTACTCACGCAAGCATATCAGCCGATTTCTATGTTGCGATTGAAGGCTTCCGCGACCCGAAGCTCACCCTTGGTTTTGATTACCAGAGCGATTATTCCCGTAGCGAGTTCGAGGACCGTTATTGTCGTAGCGTTGTCGCGCTACGAGGCTTACAACTTACTGCGAAAGAGCGAGGCGTGGACGGCATGCCAACGATGCTTGACGAACGCATTCGCCATGCCATTGAGCATATGTGGACGCCTTGCCTGATAGTTGCCGAGGAAAGCTGGTGGCCGCTTCTAAGTGTGCTTAAAGGTTCACCGTTCTACGCGCGCGACTTGCTGGTTGATTATCCTGATGGTTTGTCGGTTCCATACAAAATTGTCACTGGGACTGCGGCGTTTCATATTCTACCCGAACTTAAGCGTCATTACGCCATGCTGGATAAGAAATTGTCGAGTGAAGCGATTTTTCTGTAAGACGAATTGTGCAGTGTGTCACGTACAATGCCTCTCATATGCAACATGCAGCACATAGTACAAGGAGCCACCATGCGACCAGACCTCTACGCGCTCGTCATCCGGCTCATGCCAGAGACGGGCGGACCAGCACCAGAAACTCCCGGCCACCAGCTTCAGGCGCTGTTCTTTGAATTAGTGCGGCAGGTGGACCCGGAACTGGCGAATACTTTACATGCTGACGCGGCCAGCAAGCATTTCACCGTGGCGGCATTGCCACCAGCCTCCAGTCGCCCGGCAGAACGATCAACCGTCAAAGGACGACAAGATACATTGGCGCTGCGCGTGACGCTGCTGCATGCCGACCTGTTCGCGCCCTTCACGCGGGCGCTGCTGGAACAAACGGCGCGACCGGCGCTGCGGCTGGGCAGCACACCGCTGCGAATCACCGAGGCGTGCGGCACACCGGAAAGCGATCCATGGGCTGGCTTTGGCACATGGACGACGCTGCATGCAGCCGCACAGGCAACCGAGCGGCTCACGTTGCGCTTTGTTACACCCACAGCGTTCAGCCAGGGGGAGGATGCCGGGCGCAAGCGCGTGGGCGTGCTGCCCGATCCGGAAACGGTGTTCGGCAGCCTGCTGCGGCGCTGGAACGCGCTTGCGCCCATGCAGCTTGACGAAGCAGCGGTGCGGCAGGCGGCTGCGCGCGCCGTGATCGCCGACTATGAAATGCGGACGACCACGTTTGCGCTCGGCAAAGCACCGCAGGTCGGCTTTGTGGGCCGCTGTCGCTACGAGTTGCGCGGCGATCCCGACGAGCGGCGGCAGTTGGCGCTGCTGGCGGATGCGGCCTTCTATCTCAGCGTCGGCATGAAAACCACGCGCGGCATGGGGCTGTGCCGCCGGGTGGGGTGACACGAAACACGATGACAAGGTGACTTCATTCGTCATCCGTCATCCGTCATTCGTCCTTTGCTCTCTGTTCTTTGTTCCAAAGTCCTGGTGCAACATGACAACAATTGCAGACCAGCCGGAATACATCCCGATTTCGCATCTGAATGCGTTGGCCTACTGCCCGCGCCGCTATGTATACGAGTTCGTGCAGAGCGAGATGCTGCTGAACGCGCATGTTGTCGAAGGGCGGCTGCGACATATCGGCGCGGATAGCGGCGGCACCATCTGGGCCGAGGCCGGCGTGCAGCAGCGGCGCGTGTACGTGTGGAGCGAGCGGCTTGGGCTGGCCGGGTTGATCGACGTGCTGGAAGCGCAGAACGGCGCAATCTATCCCGTTGAGTATAAAAAGGGCCGCGTGGGGCGTGGGCAGGGCGATGCGGTGCAACTGTGCGCGCAGGCCATGTGCCTGGAAGAGCGGCTCGGCGTGGTCATTCTGCAGGGTGAATTGTTCTCGTTCACCACCCGCCAACGCAGCGTGGTGCCGTTCACGACGGAGCTGCGCGCCGAGGTGGAACGGCTGTCGGTATTGGCACGACGATTGGCCGATGAGGACCGACTGCCACCACCAATTGACGAGCGCGCCAAGTGCCGCGATTGCTCGCTGCAACCCATGTGCCTGCCCGATGAGGTGCGTGCGTTGGCGGCGCGCGACAAGGAACATATCTGAGTGGGTGATACGATGACGTCAATACAGCACGATTCTTCGGTTGATGGGATTGAGGCGTTTATGGGAACACTCTATCTTTCCGAGCAATACAGCGTGGTGAAATGCGAGGGCGAGGCGCTGCGGGTCCAGATCCCTGCGCGCGACGGCGCAGCCGCCCGTGTGGCGCGGGTACCCCTGAACAAAGTCGATCAGGTGGTTGTGTGGGGCGACATCACGCTCACCGCTCCGGCACTGCACATGCTGCTGGAACAGCGCATCGCCATTCATTTTCTGAGCCACTGGGGCAAATCGTATGGTTCGCTCATCCCCGACCCGACCAAAAATGCGCTGCTGCACCTGTCGCACTACGCGGCGCACAGCGACCTTTCACGCCGCTTTCCGATTGCGCGGGCAATGATTAGCGGCAAGCTGACGAACATGCGCACGGCGCTGCTGCGCTACAACCGCAAGCTGGAAGCGCCGGCAATCGAAACGGCGGCGGCTGAGTTACGTCACGTGCTGCGCCAGTTGGCAGCATTGCCCACGCCTGCTGCTGCCGCGCCCGGCGACCGCATGCATGGGCTGGGCGCACTGTTCGGGCTTGAAGGCAGCGGCAGCAGCGCGTACTTTGGAGTATTCGGCACTTTGCTGCGCGACCCATGGTCATTTCCTGGCCGCGTGCGTCGCCCACCCACCGACCCGGTCAACGCGCTGCTCTCCTTCGGCTACACCGTCCTGACAAATCAGATCGTCTCGCTGATCTGCACCGTGGGGCTGAACCCGTACATCGGCATGCTGCACCAGCCGGGCTATGGCAAACCCGCGCTGGCGCTCGATCTGGTCGAGGAGTTTCGTCCGCTGGTGGTCGACTCGGTAGTCATTTCCATGTTGAACAATCGCATGCTCAAAGAGAACGATTTCACGGCTGAAATGGGCGCCTACCGGCTGCGAGACGATGCGCGGCGGCTGTTTTTGCAGCAGATCGAAGACCGGCTGAACGAGCAGATTCAACATCCATTGTTTGGCTACCGCACCACCTACCGGCGCTGCATCGAACTGCAAGTGCGTGTGCTCGCCAAGGCCTTAATGGGCGAGATTCCCCAATACGTGCCGTTCATAGTACGTTGATTGACACAGCACACGAGAGGAGATACGATATATGGCAGGCGAGACCGACACAACGCTCTACATCATCGCCTACGATATTCCGCATGACAAACGGCGCACGAAAGTCCATCGCGTGTTGTGCGGTTACGGCGCGTGGACACAGTATTCATTGTTTGAATGCTGGCTGACCCGCCGGCAGCTCCTGGAATTGCGGGCGAAGCTCAGCAAACATTTGGATGCGACGTGCGACAGTGTGCGGTTCTATCCGCTGTGTAAAGGGTGCAGCGGGCGGGTCGAAACGGTCGGTTCGCCCAAGCCCGCCGAGCCGCGCGCCTTTTTTTTATGAACGCAGAAGATCGAGCAGCCTGGCAAAGGCACACATGCGGGGAGGTGCTCGATTTTCGGCGAAAGGTGCAGCATGGCTTCACAAAGCGGCCAAAATAGGGTATACTCAATGGCATGGCAGAAGTGCGGGCGCGGCACCTCCCGGCAATTCACGCAGATTGACGTGGTGCTCGAAATGATCACCGTCGATGGCTCTACAAAGCCATCGAGCAGCACCGCCGTTCGCCCAAACCATGATCCTCATCGGGGATTGAAACTTATGTTATGCTACCGTTACATTCTAGCAAGCGCAAGTTCGCCCAAACCATGATCCTCATCGG
>DASTWM010000418.1:0-17630 GCA_035765855.1 Roseiflexaceae bacterium | reverse complement strand
AGGCGCGCTGCTGCTTATCGGCGGCGCAGAAGATAAAGTTGGCAGTCGGACGATTTTGCGGCGCTTTGTGCAGCTTGCGGGCGGCCCAACGGCGCGGATTGCGATCATGGCAACCGCCTCGGCACTGTTTGATTATGTCAGCCAGCGCTATGCCAGGCTGTTCATGGATCTCGGCGTTGAGCATGTTGAAACGGTGCGCGTGCGCGACCGCGCCGACGCCATGCAGCCCGAGCCGATCGAACAACTAGATCGGGCAACCGGCATTTTTCTAACCGGCGGCGACCAGCTCAAACTCACAGCCATGCTGGGCGGCACGCCGGTAGCGGCATACTTGCGTCAGCGCCACGCGGCAGGCGCGGTGATCGCTGGCACCAGCGCGGGCGCTTCGGCGGCAACCGAGCACATGCTGGCCTATGGCGTGAGCGGCTTCCCGCCGCGCAAGGCAATGATGCAATTCGCGCCGGGGCTGGGGCTAATCAGCGGCGTGGTCATCGACCAGCATTTTGGCGCGCGCAGCCGAGCCGGGCGCTTAATGACCGCTGTAGCCCACAATCCAGACCTGCTCGGCATCGGGTTGGATGAAGATACCGCTATCGAGATTGCGCCCAATGGCATGCTGACGGTAATTGGTCGAGGCTCGGTCATGGTGGTGGATGGCTCCAACGTGACGTATACCGACATTCATCGCGTGCCAGAAAACGTACCGATAGCAATTTTTGGGTTTGTGGTGCATGTGCTGGCGCACGGCTACCAGTACAATATGCGCACGCGCACGCCACATGTGCCGAGCCCGCTACCGGCAGCGCCGCCCGAATTGCAGGGTGTTGAGGGAGAGGGAATTTAGCCCAACAGTGGAGAAATGTATGCGCGTTGAAGAAACTCGCGTCTATCGCGGCCCAAACATGTACGGCTACCGCCCGGTTATTCGCCTGACGCTGGATCTGGAAGAGCTTGAAGCGTACAACTCGGCAACCCTCCCACACTTCACCGACCAGATTATCGCGTTGATACCGACGCTCCATGAGCATGGCTGCTCCTATGGCGAGCCGGGCGGCTTTATCAGGCGGCTGCGCGAAGGCACATGGATGGGCCATATTATCGAACACATTGCGCTTGAGCTTCAATGCCTCGCCGGCACAGAAGTAACCTACGGCAAGACGCGCTCGCTTCCGGACCGCCCCGGCGTGTATTACGTCGTGTATTCCTATATTGAGGAGCGGCTTGGGCTGGAAGCGGGCGAACTGGCCATGCAGCTGGTGCGCAGCCTTTTTCCGCCTGAACTTCCCAGCGCCTTGTCCAGTGAGGAGCAGGCCGCGTTTGATTTTCGACGCGAGCGCGACGACCTGATCGCCCGCGCGCAGGACATGGTGCTGGGGCCAACCACAGCCGCGCTCGTGAACGAGGCCAGGCGGCGCGATATTCCCGCCATTCGCCTGGACGAACACAGCCTGGTGCAACTTGGTTACGGCAAATATCAGCAGCGCATCCGCGCCAGCGTTACCAGCAAAACCAGCAGCATTGCGGTGGAAACAGCCAGCGACAAAGAGCTAACGATCCGGCTCCTGAGCGATGTTGGCGTGCCGACGCCGCGCCATGTGCTGGTGCGCAGCGCCGACGAAGCGGTAGCAGCCGCCGAACGGCTTGGCTTTCCGCTGGTGGTCAAGCCGCTCGACGTGAGCCATGGGCGCGGCATCTCGCTGAATCTCAACACACGTGAAGACGTGCGGCAGGCGTTCGAGATCGCGCATGATTACACAGGTAGCGTGCTGGTCGAGACGTTTTTGACCGGCAAAGATTACCGCGTGCTGGTGATTCATAATAAAGTGGTGGCGGTGGCCGAGCGCGTGCCAGCGCATGTCGTCGGTGACGGGGAACACACGATTGCCGAGCTGATCGAGCAGGTCAACAGCGACCCACGGCGCGGCTTCGGGCATGAAAAAGTGCTTACCAGAATCAAAATATCGCACCAGAGCGAGCGGCTCTTGTGGCAGGCGGGCTACACGCTCGACACCGTGCTGCCAGCAGGCGAAACGTTTTACCTTGCCAGCACCGCGAATCTTTCGACAGGCGGCACGGCAATCGACCGCACAACCGACATTCATTATGAGACGCGCGAGATTGCCCGCCGCGCCGCCATGGTGATCGGCCTTGACATCGCTGGCATCGACATCATCACGCCAGACATTTCGCAGCCGCTGCGCGAGGTGGGCGGCGGCATTGTGGAGGTCAACGCCGGGCCGGGCTTCCGCATGCACCTTCAGCCGAGCGAAGGCCAGCCGCGCAATGTTGCCCGCCATGTGATAAATATGCTGTTTCCGCCCGGCGCGCAGTCGCGTATTCCCATTTTGGCGGTCACAGGCACCAACGGCAAAACCACCGTGGCGCGCATGGTCGCGCACATCCTTAAAATGAGCGGGCTGCGCGTCGGTCTGACGACGACCGACGGCATCTACATCGACGGACAATTGTACATGCGCGGCGACATGACCGGGCCGTGGAGCGCCCGCATGGTGCTGAAAGATCCAACCGTTGATGCGGCGGTGCTGGAAACGGCGCGCGGCGGCATTCTCCGCGAGGGGTTGGGCTTCGACCGCTGTGACGTCGGCGCGGTGCTCAACATCAGCAACGATCACCTGGGGCTGCGCGGCGTGGAAACGCTGCAACAACTGGCCGAGGTAAAATCGCTAATTGTGGAAGTGGTGCGCGACAACGGCACGAGCGTGCTCAATGCCGACGATCCGCTGGTGGTGAACATGGCCGAGCGGGCCGAAGGCCGGATTGTATACTGGAGCATGCACGGCGGCGAAAACGCCAGTGAACTGGTCAGGAACCACATTGCGGAGGGCGGCTGCGCGGTCGTTTTACAACCCGGCGTGCGTGGCGAGATGATCGCGATTTACGACGACGAGCAATATATTCCATTGCTGTGGACGCACCTGATTCCAGCGACACTTGAAGGCAAAGCGCGCCATAACGTCGCCAACGCGCTTGCGGCAACCGCCATGGCATACGCGCACGGCATCAGCGTCGAAAACATCAAGCAGGGGCTACGAACGTTTGCGGCCAGCTTCTTTCAGGCACCTGGACGGTTGAATGTGTTCGACGAGCATCCATTCCGCGTGATTGTGGACTACGGCCACAACCCAGCCGCTCTGTCGGCCATGCGCGATTTAGTGCAACGGCTGCGCCCGCAACATAAGCGCGTCATCGGCGTGGTTGCCGCGCCAGGCGACCGCCGCGATGCAGATATCCGCGAGATTGGACAGATCGCGGCGGGCATCGCCGATCTGCTGGTGCTGCGCGAGGATGACGACCGGCGCGGGCGCGCTGTTGGCAGCATTGCGGCCATGCTGCGCGAAGCCGCGCTGGAAACAGGCTTTCCCGAGCAGCAGATTGTTACGATTGTAGACGAACTGGAGTCAGTTCGCTATGCGCTCAGTCAGGCCGAACTGAACGATCTCGTGCTGATCTTTGCCGATAATATTACTGCTGTCTGGAAAGAGATTATTTATTATGGTAAGCAAGCACCCAACGATGGCGCGCTTCCCGAACCGCATGAGGTGCTCACATAACAGCCCGACACTGCTAAAACAAACTATATAAGTTGACGAAACCTATTCCGAGTGCTATACTTAGCGTCAATCCCCCGATACATTCGGGGTTTGTTGTGTCGATTAACTCAAATGAAGAAGGAGCGCTGCAATTAGAGATCGGCTTCGCGTAAACAACCGCATCCGCGCTCGCGAGGTGCGTCTGATTGATGAAAATGGTACTCAGGTCGGCGTTGTCTCATCACGTGAGGCATTGGCGCTTGCAGAAGAGCGC
Organism: Roseiflexaceae bacterium; assembly: GCA_035765855.1. GTDB lineage: Bacteria > Chloroflexota > Chloroflexia > Chloroflexales > Roseiflexaceae > DASTWM01. The sequence goes on along the minus strand of DASTWM010000418.1, from coordinate 13,805 downwards.
GGCCTTGATCTGGTGGAGGTTGCACCGAACGCAACTCCACCCGTTTGCCGTATTCTTGACTACGGCAAGTACCGCTACGAGCAGGGCAAAAAAGAGCGAGAAGCGCGCAAGAATCAGAAACAAGTCGAACTCAAGGAAGTTCGACTCAAGCCGAAAACAGACAAGCATGACCTTGATGTCAAGACATCACAGGCGCGGCGCTTTCTGCTTGATGGTGATAAAGTGAAGTTCACCGTTCGCTTCCGCGGGCGCGAAATCTTTCACTCTGATATCGGGCGCGAGATGCTCGACCAGATCATGGAAAACCTGGGCGATATTGCGATTGTCGAACAACGCCCGCTCATGGAGGGCCGCGCAATCTCGTTGACACTGGCACCAAACGCAAAGGCTGCCAAACTGCTCCAGCAGCAGCGCGAACGCGTTGCAGAGGGAGCGCCGAAGAGCGCCGCGTCTGCGCGTCCAGCGGTTGCTGTTGAGGACAACGACGACGATGACGACGATGACGACAATGACGATAGTGAGGAATAGCTCATGCCGAAGATGAAAACACATAAGGGTGCTTCCAAGCGCATCCGGTTTACCGGCACAGGTATAATGGTCCATGCGCATGAGCGCCGTGGTCATTTTCGCCGCCGCAAGGCCACCCGTTTGTTGCAGCAACTCGACCGGATGCTGCCGCTGCACCCGACCAAGAAGCGGCTGATCCAGAAGGCATTGCCGTACGGCAAGCAGTAGCTTTGCCCGACAGCCGAGTTGAAGTGATGGAGGGGGCGCTCCAACGCTCCCTCTTCCGTTGCAAAGCATTGGTTTTTAGGACATAGTAAGTTTGTAGGAGAATAGCAATGGCCCGTGTAAAACGTGGCGTGATGGTGCGGAAGCGCCACAATAAGCTGCTGAAACAGGCGAAGGGCTTCCAGGGCAGCCGCAGTCGCCGCATCAAGGTCGCCCGCGAAACATTGATGAAGGCGCTGTGGTACTCGTACCGCGACCGCCGCAATCGCAAGCGAGACTTCCGCCGCCTGTGGATCATCCGCATCAACGCGGCGGCCCGCCAGAACGGCGTGTCGTACAGCAAATTCATGAGCGGCATGAAGAAGGCCGGAATCACTATCGATCGCAAGATTCTGGCCGATATGGCGGTGCGCGATCCTGCCGGATTCACCAGCATCGTGCAGCAGATTCAAAGCGCAGCGTAGCAAGCGAGACCGGTTTGCCGGAGCATTCTTCTCCTGTCATCACCAGCGTCGCCAACGCGCATGTCAAACGCATGCGCATGCTGGCGGCGGATCGGCGCGAACGGCGGCGCGAGCAGTTGTTTGTGCTGGAAGGTGTGCGGCTGGTCGCGGACGCGCTTGAGCATGGCGCATCACTGGCGTTGACCCTGTACGTGCCGGAGCAACTCGCTTCAACGAACGCAGGCAGCGCGCTTTTAGAGCAGCTACGCGGTCGTCGCGACACGTTCGAAGTGACGCCGCCGGTTCTGGCCGCTGCCGCCGATACCGTACACCCGCAAGGCATTGTAGCATTGGCGCGCTGGCCGGAGATTGAGCCAGGCAGGCCGGGGCTAATCCTGGTGCTGGACGCGGTTCAGGATCCCGGCAACGTCGGGACGCTGCTGCGGAGCGCTGAGGCGGTGCAGGTGGCGCAGGTGCTCTGCACGCGCGGCACGGCGGACATGTATAGTCCAAAAGTTGTGCGGGCGGCCATGGGCGCGCACTTCCGCCTTGCGACCGAGCAGGATCTCGGCTGGGAGGAGGTTGCGGAACGGCTCGCGTTCGTGGATCATGTGTATGCGGCAGACGCCGAAGCGCAGATGCCCTACTTCGCAGCCGACTGGCGTCAACCGAGCGCATTAGTTGTCGGCAACGAGGCGCAGGGACTGAGCACGGAAGCGCGCGACTACGCGACCAAGCTGGTGAGCATTCCCATGCGGGGCCGCGCCGAGTCGCTGAACGCGGCAGTTGCCGGTAGCATTATCTTATTTGAAGCGTTGCGGCAGCGCACGCTTGGCAGAAGTTAGTAACATAAAACAAAGGGCTGTGACGAAGCGAGTACGCGGGGTGAAGCGCACAGAGAGCGTTGGTTAGGAGCTGAAAGCCGACGCCGGGGATGCCCGCCGAAATTCCCTTCCGAGCTGAACGGGGAAATCTTTGAAAGGTATGAGTATTGAATGTTGAGTTTTGAATAAAGGAATTTCTTAACTCACAACTCAGCACTCATTACTCAAACCTTGAAAGAGAGTAGTTGTTTCCGGTCGCCCACCGTTACCTGGGTCGAGGTGCGCGAGCGCCTCATGAGTGCAGAGATAATCGCATCGTGTGCATTGGCTTCGCTATTTGCACATGTGTAATCTCTGAATCAGGGTGGTACCACGGCCACGCTTCGTCCCTGACGAATGCGTGGTTTTTTGTTTTTCGGGAAGGAGTGAGCATGAGCATTGCCGAAGAATTACACGATTTGCAAGAACGGGCAGTGAAAGCATTGGCTGCGGTTCAGGATCAGGCCCAGCTTGCTGATTGGAAGAGCGCGTTTTTGGGCAAGAAGGGCGCATTAACGCAACTCAGCCGCGGCCTGGGCGCGCTGCCAGCAGAGGAGCGGCCCAAGGCCGGGCAGCAGTTCAACGTCGTGCGGCAGGCGCTGGAAGCGGCGCTGGAAACGACCGAGCAGCGTATCACGCGGGCGGCCCGCATGAACGAGCTTGAGGCCGATCAGGTTGACGTGACCATGCCAGGCCGCGAGCCGAGCCTCGGCCACTTGCACCCGACGACCAGGACGTTCCGCCAGATTTTCGACGTGTTCCAGGACATGGGCTTCCAGATTTGGGACAGCCCGGAAGTTGAAACCGATGAGTACAATTTCGGCCTGTTGAACTTCCTGCCCGACCATCCGGCGCGCGACATGCAGGACACGTTTTATATCGAAACGCCGCCCGACAGCCCGCGCGTTGTCATGCGAACGCACACCTCGCCCGGGCAAATTCACGCCATGCGGCGTTATGCGCCCGAGCCGGTGCGCGTGCTGCTACCCGGCAAGTGTTACCGCAATGAGCAGGTAACAGCGCGCTCCGAAATGCAGTTCAGCCAGTTCGAATTTCTGGCAGTCGGGCGTAATATTTCCATGGCCGATCTGAAAGGCACGCTGGCGGCATTGGCAGTGCGGCTGTTCGGGGCAGGCACGCAAGTTCGGCTGCGCCCCAGCTACTTCCCGTTCACCGAGCCGAGTGCCGAACTCGATATTAGCTGTTTCCTGTGCAAAGGCAAGGGCTGCCGCGTGTGCAAGTACGCTGGCTGGCTGGAAATTGGCGGGTGCGGCATGGTCCATCCAGTCGTGCTGCAAAACGGCGGCTACGATCCGTCCGAGTTCAGCGGCTTCGCGGGCGGCTTCGGGCCGGAACGCATCGCCATGCTGAAGTACGGCATCGACGATATCCGCTGGTTCTACAGCGGCGACGAGCGCTTTGTTCAGCAGCTTGGTTAGGACTTCTGAGTTCTTAGTGTTGAGTGATGAGTTATAACCTTTCGCCTCGTATGGACAATTTAACACTCAAAACTCACAACTCACAACTGCTCATCGTCGTCATAGCCTACCTTGCGCTCGCCGGGCTGTACAGCACCATGGTGCCGTTGGGCGAAGGGCCGGACGAGCCGGGCCACGCGGGGTACGCCTTTTTTCTGGCGCGCGAGAACTGGCTGCCGGTCCAGCGCTTCGATCCAGGCCAGAGCGACGTGCCGGGCGAAGGGCATCAGCCGCCGCTCGCGTATCTGCTGGCATCGGCAGCGGTACGCCTGCTTCCCGGCGAGGCGCGCACGCCTGACGTGATTGGCAACCCGCGCTTTGTCTGGAATGGCGGCGACCAGGTGAACGCGCTGGTGCATGGCAGCCGCGAGTATTGGCCGTGGCAGGGCAGCACGCTGGCATGGCACCTCGCGCGGCTGGTTTCGGTCGGCATCGGCGCGGCGACGGTAGCGCTGACGTTTTTCATTGCCAGACACATTGAGCGCGGAGCGCAGAGCGTAGAGGGCAGGTTAGAAGATACGCCATCTACAATCTATATGCCCATACTTGCAGCGGCGCTGGTGGCGTTCAACCCGCAGTTTTTGTTCACCATGGCGCTGGTCACGAACGACGCGCTGCTGACGGCGCTAAGCGCGTTGCTGTTATGGCTGGTTGTGAGAGCGGCGAGCGGAGGAGCAAAAATTGTCAACGTGCTTGCAATCGGCGTCGTTTCAGGATTAGCGCTGATTACCAAGCAAAGTGCGCTGTTGCTCATGCCAGTCGCATGTATGGGGATAGTGAGATATTGGAAGCACAACTCACAGCATGGAACGTACAAGCGTCTCCTTGTCTCCCTGTTTCCCTGTCTCCTTGTTCTCAGCATAGCAGGCTGGTGGTACGTTCGCAATCGGCGGCTGTACGGCGACCTGCTCGGCCTAACCGCCTTTCGGGCTGAATTCGCGACACAGCCGTTTGAGTTCGGCAGCATAACGGCATGGCTGGGCGCGCTGGCACAACTGCACGACTCGTTCTGGGCGCGCTTCGGCTGGATGAATCTCGCGCCGCCCGTGTGGGTTATCGCGCTCTTCGTCGCGGTGGAGCTGACTGCATTGTTTGGCTACGGCATGCTCGCCGCGCGACAGTGGCGGACGTGGCGCATTGACATGACCTCGATTGTTACGAGCAACATGTTCGTGCTGGTGCTGCTTTTAGTGCTGACACTCGCATGGATCGTCAGCTTCGCGCGAACGGCGGGACTTGTCGCATGGCAGGGCCGATTTCTGTTCCCGGCGCTGCCCGCGATTGCGGTGCTGCTGGCGCGCGGCCTTGCGGCAGTCGGCAGTCGGCAGTCGGCAGTCGGCAGTCGAATACGAACAATTACTTACTGCCTACTGCTTACTGCTTACTGCTTAGTGGCGCTCTGGCTGCCGTTCGGCGTGATCCGCCCGGCGTATGCGAATGAAACCGTGCCAGAGCAACAGGCGCAAACGACGCTTGGCACGCCGGTCTATGCCCGCTTCAGCGATGGGCGCGAAAAAGGTGTGGAACTGCGCGGCTGGCAGGTGGCGGGCGACGCAACGCCCGGCGGCATGCTTGAGATCACATTGACATGGCATGCGCTCGGTCGGGCAAGCCGGGACTGGCAGGTATTCGTTCAGCTTACGAACGGGCAGGATCAGGTCGTCGCCAGCGCCGAAGCGCCCGCCAAAAGCACCACATTTCCCATGACCGAGTGGACGACGGGCGACTGGGTGCAAGGCCGGTACACATTACACCTGCCGCCGGACCTTGCGCCGGGAACGTACACGTTGCGGGTCGGCCAGTTCGATCCGCAGAACGATAGCCGCCGCAACCGCGTATACGATCAAAAGAACAACGTGATTGGCAATACGTGTACTCTTGGAACAGTCACGATTGCTGAAAAATAAGCACGCGCCAAAGATTGTCATCTTTAATCTGCGTGGCTTTTTGGTAAACGAAAGGAGAGGATATGCGAGTTCCGCTTTCATGGCTTAAAGAATTTGTTGATGTCACCATGTCGCCCGAGGAGTTGGCGCAGCGGCTGACGCTGGCGGGCTTGGAAGTCGAGTCAATTGACTACATCGGCGTTGAGGGCGCTGAGTTGCCCTGGGACACCGACAAAGTGCTCATCGGCAATATTCTGGAAGTGCGTCAACACCCCAACGCCGACCGGCTGGTACTGGCCGATGTGGATTATGGCGCAGCCGCGCCGCACACCGTCGTGACGGGCGCGCCGAACCTGTACGAATATCGCGGCAAGGGCCGCCTGCCGACGCCGCTCAAAGGCGTGTTCGCAAAAGAGGGCGCGGAGTTATATGACGGCCATGCCGAAGGCTGGGTCAAGACCAGGCTGAAGGGCAAGCCGGTGCGCGGCGTCATGTCGGACGCCATGCTGTGCTCGGAAAAGGAGCTTGGCCTTTCCGAAGCGCATGAAGGCATTCTGATTTTGCCCGAGGACGCGCCGGCAGGTATGCCACTGCGCGATTATCTGGGCGACGCCGTGCTCGACATTGCGATCACGCCGAACTACGCGCGCGCGCTCTCGATCCTGGGCGTGGCGCGCGAGGTCGCCGCGCTGACCGGCCAAAGCCTGCGGATGCCCGACATGCCAGTTGAAGAAAGCGGCGCGCTAATTGAAGGCCGCGCGCGCGTCACGGTTGAAACGCCGGAGCTATGCCCGCGCTTCACCGCCACGCTGGTCGAAGGCATCAAGGTCGGCCCGTCGCCATTGTGGATGCAGCGCCGTCTCATGATGGCTGGCATGCGCCCGATTTTCAACATTGTCGATATCTCGAATTATGTCATGCTGGAACTCGGCGATCCCAATCACGCCTACGATGCCGACAAGGTTGCCGATCAGCACCTTATCGTTCGCAAGGCGCAGCCCGGCGAGAAGCTGACCACGCTGGACAGCAAAGAGCGCACGCTGACAGCCGACATGCTGGTGGTCGCCGACCCAAACGGACCGTCCGGTTTGGCGGGCGTGATGGGTGGCGCGTACAGCGAAGTGAGCGAAACGACCACGCGCGTGCTGCTGGAGGCCGCGATCTGGGAGCCGACGATCATTCGGCGAACGGCCCGCGAACTGAAGCTTCAGTCGGAGGCGTCGCGGCGCTTCGAGCGCGGCGTAGACTACGAAATACCGCCAATCGCCCAGCGGCGCGCGTTGAGCCTCATGCAGCAGATTGCTGGCGGCACAGTGGCGCAGGGCATGATCGACGTGTATGCGCAGCCATGGCAATCGCCCATGCTCGATTTGCCGCCATACGAAATCACACGCATTGTCGGCATCACGCTGAGCGCTGACGAAATCGCCGCGCTGCTGCGCCCGCTCGGCTTCGGCTGCCAGGTTGTCCATGGCGATAAAGGGCAGATTGTGCGTGTCACAGTGCCGAGCTTCCGCCAGGATGTCACGATTGTGGCCGACCTGTGCGAAGAAGTTGCCCGCATGTACGGCTATGATCGCGTGCCAGCTACGCTGCTGTCGGACGATCTTCCAGAGCAACTTGGCAATCCAACGCTGGAGCTTGAGGAACAGACGCGCGATGTGCTGGTCGGCTGCGGGCTGGACGAAGTCATCACCTATTCATTAACCGACATGGACAGCGTGGCAAAACTTGATCCGCAAGCGGCCCGGCCCGAGCAGTATCTCAAAATCGCCAATCCGGCCACGCCCGAGCGCGAGTATCTACGCCGCTCACTGCTGACAACGCTGCTTGAAGCATTGAGCGCGAACCTGCGCGAACGCGAGCGGGTGCAACTGTTCGAGGTCGGGCATGTGTACCTGCCGCGCGAGGGGTCGGTGCTGCCCGACGAGCCGCGGCGGGTCGCTATTGCGATGGCCGGGCGGCGCTCGAACACCACATGGAACAGCCAGGATGCCCAATCGCTCGACTTCTTCGATTTGAAGGGTGTGGTCGAGGTACTGCTGGAGCGGCTTCATGTGGCTTCCGAGGTGCGCTTCGTGCCAGCTCATGATGATCTGCGCTTCCATCCGGGCCGCACGGCGCGGCTTGAAGCGCGTGCCGACGGCGCGCCGTTGGGCATTCTGGGCGAGCTACACCCGGAAGTGCGCGAACGGCTGGAAATCGCCGCCCCACGCGCGCTGGCCGCCGAACTCGATCTCGACGGCTTATTCAGTCTTGTGCAGCCAGCGGTGTACCGCCCGATCTCACGCTTCCCGGCCACCGTGCAGGATCTGGCGGTGATCGTCGATCTCGCCACGCCTGCCGACCGCGTGGCCGAGGCGATCCGCAAATATGCTGGCAAGCAGCTTGAGTCGCTGAACTTATTCGATGTGTATGAGGGCGCGCAGATTGGCGAAGGCAAGCGCAGCCTGGCGTACCGTCTGGCGTTCCGCACGCTCGACCGCACACTGAGCGACGCTGATATCAGCAAGACGCGCGCGAAGATTATTCGCGGGCTGGAGCACGATCTTGGCGCAACGATTCGGAGCTAGATCGAAAGAAGCATGCCTCAATACGAAGCGGCGGCCCGATGGGCCGCCGCTGTGCATGAATGATAAACGTTAGATGCGCTTCTCTTCGCTGTTAAGTCCAGCGCCGAGGTCAGGTGTACCGCCCTGCTGCCCGCCGAACAGCCCGCCGAGGCCACCGCCAGCGCCGCCCTGCTGCCCGCCGAGCAAGCCGCCGAGGCCACCGCCAGCGCCCGACTGCCCCTGCCCGCCCAACACGCGGCTGGCGAGGAACGCCGCGGCACCCGCCAGCGCCGCCTTGCCGATGGTGCTGTTGAGCGGCGAATTCTGCCCGAACAACTGGCCGAAAAGATCGGGATCCTGGTTCTCGGCCTGCTGCGTCATGCGGCCAAGTTGGCGCGGATCAGCCGCCTGATTCGGATCATTGGCGTTGTAGCCATCAAATGGACGGCCAGGGTTGCTATGCGCTTGCTCATACTGTTGCGCCAACTGGCGGCGATCCTGCTCCGGCAACTGCCCGAAGCCATGCTGATTCGCTTGATCGGCCAGATCCTGCGGTGAGTTCCGCATCATCTCACGGTAGCGCCGCGCCGCCTCTTCGTCGGAAATGCTGCTCGGGTCGTTTTGATAGCGCTGCACAAAATCGGCGTAGTCCTGCTGTTTCTGGGGATTTGATCCCAAAAACTTCTGTAGTAAATCCAACGCCATTGTGTCCTCCTTTGTGTAAACACGCACTGCCAGAGTATATGCAACGAGTATGCCAGCGCAAAGGCGTCGCATACCGGTAGTCATGCCAAAGGAGTCTCAGCGGCTTCCGCACCAGCGGAGGCTTCACGCTGCAGCTGGATTTGGCGCAGATCAGCCGCAAACTGCTCGATTGGCGCGAGAGCGGCAAGGAGATCCATGCGTTGTTTTGGGGAGATATCGGCAACCTGTTGTGCTTGAATCGTCGTAGCAAGTGTCCCGATGCGATTGAGCAGACGGCTTAACTCAGGCGCTATCTCCTGTGCAGTTGCATCGCCCGCAAGCTGCTGCAGAAAACGTTGGCGGCCTTCGGTATCATCGAGGGTCGGCAGCGCCGGCCAGCGCTCCGCGCCGATCCATGCTGGCAATGTGTGGCTTACCACAACCAGCCGCATGTCGCGCCGTTCATGGGCGCCGAGCAATACATCCACAATAGCTAAAGATTCGTCGTCGGCAAGCAGATCAGCCCCGGCAATGACTACCGTCCAGTGCCGTCCAGCTAATGCCTGCGCCAGCGTTTCAAGCCGCCGCGCCCATGGCAGCGGCTCGCGGAGCTGGTTCCATAATCCATAGTGACCATCGCGCGCCAACGCTGCGGCAAGCGTGGCGAGCAACTGCATTGCCACACTGGTGTCGTCATCCGATGCATGACAGGTATGCCACACCACCTTCTGCCCGCGCGCGCGCAGCCGCGCCGCCAGAGTAGCGGCAAGATCAGTCGTTTCGCGGACAGCCGCGCCCCATATCACTGCCATGCCATTGCGGCGCAGCAGGTCCGTGTAGAGTTCAAGCTCGGCTTCGGCAGCGAACGAAGCGGGCGGCGCGGGCGGCGTAAAGAGTGAGGCCGGCGGCTCAGGCGGCGGCATGTCGCTCAACGTGTCGGGCAGCAGCGACAAAAGCCGGGCCATGGCCTCGCGTTTGGCCCGGCTGTAGGTGCTGGCGCTGAGCGCGAGCGCCGATTGCAAGGCGGTACGCTTTTCGCCGACTTCGTACTCACCGGCAATGATCAGATAATGCCGCCAGCGCAGGTCATCAATCACCGGGCCGGCTTCGGAAGGCCGCAGGCGCTTGATTGCGCCACGGATCGCGCGCTGCATCCAGCGTCCGCGCTGGAGCGGGTCGCGCACATCGGGCAGCAGCAGCAGCGCCAGATCGCTCTTGCCAAGCGCCAGCGGCGGATCTTCCGCCAACGCGCCGAGCGCATCGCGCAGCAGATCGACGGAAAGCTGGCTGCCAGCGCGCGCAACCTCTTCTTCGCGCAGCTGGGCCAGCAAGCGGTAGAAGGTGCTGCGGGGTGCATCAACCCCTTGTGCATGCAGCGCGGCCTGGACGCGCCGCCAGAGCATGGCCGACGATGCCGACGGATCGGCCAGCAACTCATCCTGGAGCGCGGCGGCGAGTGGCGAGCGGCGAACGAGATGACCGCCACCGCGCTTACGACGTTGGAGCGCCACCAGCCCATGTTCGGCCACGGCATGCCGGAGCCGCCGCAAACTTTCGCGGCTCACGCCAAACGAGCGCGCAACCTCGCCGGGTGGCCGCCCTTCACGCACCAGCGCCACCAGCATGCGGTAGCGCCGCAGCGCAGCCTCATCGTTGCCAAAGCGCGCCACAAGTTCGGCGCTGCTGAGTCGCGGAAGATCCAGGTCCATACAGGCAGGCTACCCCAACGCGGGCGAGCGCGGGCGAAAAATTGTATCAACTGAGATGCCGCTATGAATGCGCTGAATGACTTCGGCAAGCATCGGCGCAACAGAAAGCACGCGCAGCCCAGGCCAGCGCCCTTCTTCGGGAATAACCAGCGTGTCGGTGACAACAACCTCGCTGATCTCGCTGTTCTGCAACCGTTGCAGCGCGTTGCCTGCCAGCACGGCGTGAATCGCAGCGGCATGCACCTCGCGCGCGCCATGGCGCTTGAGCAACGCCGCTGCTTCGATCATGGAGCCGCCGGTCAGGATTTCATCGTCCACCAGAATACAGCGCCGCCCTTCCACATCGCCAATCACGCTAAGCGCTTCGGCACGCGAGAGGTTTCCATCTTCCTGCGAAAGCTGCTGAATCCGCCGCTTTTCGACAAACGCCAGCGGTGTCCCAAGCTGTTCCGCGAAGTTGCGCGCGCGTTTCGCAAAACCGAGATCAGGCGAAACAACCACCGCATCATTCCAGTTGCGCTCGGCAAAATGGCGCACCACCAGCGACATGGCGCTGAGTTCATCGACTGGCGTACTGAAAAACCCCTGAATCTGCCCGGCATGCAGATCCATGGTAATCACCTGCTGCGCGCCAGCCACCTGGATCATGTCGGCCAGCAGCCGGGCAGTGATCGGCACGCGCGGCTGGTCGCGCTTGTCGGTGCGCCCATAGGCGAAGTACGGCAGCACCGCAATGACCCGTCCGGCAGCGGCGCGGCGGCACGCATCCATGATGATCAATAATTCCATGATACGGTCGCTGAGCGGCAGCCCCAGCGACTGAACGACAAAGACATCTTTCTCGCGCACGCTTTCATTTAGACGCACAAAAATATTATCATTTTGAAATTTCGCAATAGTGAGATCGCCCATGGGGATGCCAAGTCGGTCGGCAATTGTCTGGGCGAGTTGCAGGTTGCCATTCCCGGAAAAAATACGGAGTTCATCAAAGCGGCTACTCATCGTTACTCCATGTGGTGTGGAGAATAAAGAACACCCGACGCGGTTCTTCATTCAGTGCTACGTCTGAATAAGGTATGAACATGTTTGCACACTCACTATACCACGAGTTGCCGCTCAGACGTAAAGATGTTGTGAACACAGCACGGCGTTGCAGGCGGCATGACGGTTAGCCCGCCCCGTCCGCATGCAGGCGGTGCAGCATCTCTTCGCGCTCGATGACGATGCCATCGGGCAGAGATCCTGCTGCAACAGGCAGAGCGCCATCATGCACCAGCACCAGTTTGGCAATCGCTGGTTCGCGCAGCATGGCGAGCAGCAGCCGCGACACGCTGAGCCGCCGCAGGCGCGGCCCGGTCGCCATGTCGACAAGATTGTTGCGCTGGGCAAAGGCCATGGCTGCGTCCGGCGTCGCAAAGGCCAGCACGCGCCGCGAACGGCGGCTGGGGCTTCCCGGGCTGCCACCACTCTGCACCCAGAACACATAAAACCATTCGCCACTGGCCTGGGAGCGCACATCCGCAACAAACGCCCGCGCTGTCGCGACGCTACAGCCGCCAAGAGTCGCAAGCTCATGAAGAGCATCGTCTATGCTCATGACTCACCTGTTTGTAGCGCCTGCTCAAGAATGCGCAGCACATCGGCGGGATTGAACGGGCGTGTGATCGTCCACAGCGCGGGAATATGTTGCTGTTCGACACGTTGCTGGCTGGCTTTGATGAATGGTTCATCCTGCGATGTAAGCAGCACCGGAATGGTTCGCGTTGCAGGTTGCAGCTTCAACAGCGTGACCAGATCAAGCCCATGGCGCTGCTCCGGGAAGTGCAGCCCAAGAATAATCGCGTCGGGCGGATCGGCCAGAAGCGCTTCATACGTACCATCGAGGGTTGAAAAAGCACGCGTGCGATACCCGGCTTCCCGTAAAAGCTGTTCCAACTCCTGAATGACACCGGCATCTTGCTGAATCAGGGCAATGGCGTCGCTCGGCACACACGTACCTCCTTCCCAGAATCATGGCTGCGCTGGCAACGGCGTTGGCAGCGGTACAAGTGTTGGCGTTGGCGCGGCCGTAATATTGGGCTCGTCGTTTTGCATGTGCAATGCGGTGCCGATCAGGCCAAGCTGGGTCGTGAATGGCGTATTCGCCAACTCAGGATGGATTTCCATGCGGGCGCGCTCGAAGTACTGCACCGTGTACACCTTCCCGTCGTCCAGCGTTTCCTGCACTTCATTGCTGATCGGGTACCCAAAAATGGCAAGCCCGCCATGCTGCTGCCAGAACTGCAAAAACGCCCCGCGCACGCCGTAGCCCGTTTCCGCAAAGTAGTGGTTGGTGGGCGTGCTGATGAACGGCGCTTGCTGCGGGAACGCGCGGTTGCCGGTGTACTCCACGCCGACGCGGCCACCCTGGATTTCGTACGGTGTGCCAGCATAGCCCTGCTCCGGCCAGTATTCCAGGCGCGCGCGCTGGAACCATTGCACCGTGCGCCCATTTACCTGCATCTGATCGCTGATCGGATAGCCGAAAATGGGCAGGCCACCATTGCGATAATAATAATCACGAAAAATCTGTGCGATGTCGTATTCTGGGATCGGCACGCTGCCGGGCGCGCCGACGTTGCCGGGATATGTTCCTGTTAAGCCAGTCAGGGATTGTGAAAGCGAGCCGCCTGGGAGCGCCGGGTTAAGTTGTGAGGGCGTGTTCTGGCCGCCAAAAAACTGAATGATGTTGTAATGTCCAGTTGCTGCGGCGATTAAATACAAAATCAGGAACAGCATGATCAGCAACAGAATGATCGGCAGGGTTTCGCGCCGGGCGCGCGCCTTTGCCTCCGCCGAATTCTCGCGCGCAACGGCCGCTTCGACGCGCTCCGCCAGATCTTCGCTTTCGACGCGCTCCTCGGCAAGCTCATCCTGAATGCCGCGATCGATAGCCTGCTGGGTGATGTCGCGGCGCTCTTCCGCGACCTGCCGCCGGGCTTCACGCCGACCTGCTTCAATGCGTTCGTCGAGATCGGACGTAGGTTTGTCGCTCATGAAAACCTCTCATGCACATGGTTTGAATGTGTGATGGAAATGTTGCAGGCAGCCGCGCCGCCGAATGGGAACGAATTATGATGCATGCGTAAGTGATTGGCGGATCTGTTCAGCAACAGTCTGCAAATCACTCGGATCAGCCTCCTGTGGTCGCCACAGACGCACCGCGCCGTCACCGTCCCAACGCGGAATAAGATGAACATGGTAATGGAAAATGACCTGACCGGATGCCGCGCCGTTGTTCTGAATGATGTTGATACCATCCGGCTTGAGCGCATCGCGCAGCGCCCTGGCAACCCGCTGCGTCGTGCGCGCGGTCGCCAGCAGCAAAGCGTCTGGCAGCGTAAAGAGATCAGGATATTCTTCTTTACAAATGACCAGCACATGCCCACGCGACGCCGGGTTGATGTCCATGAATGCCA
>DASTWM010000417.1:0-2032 GCA_035765855.1 Roseiflexaceae bacterium | reverse complement strand
GGTGTTTTTCGATCAGCAGCGCATCACGTATGAGCCAAATTTTTACGCGCCGCAGATTCAGGCATTTCTTGACAAGCAGCCGGGCGTGCTGAAGCACCTCGGCGTGCGCGTCGGCGACCATGAGTACAGTTTTGCCGAGACTCTGGTTGGGCAGACCGCGTATTACAGCATTAATCCGCGCGTGCTGCTGGCGCTGCTCGAAACGCAAAGCAAGCTGCTTTCCACCGAAAAGCCGAGCGACGACCAGATGATGTATGCCATGGGCTACCATGACGACGACCGCGCGAAAGGCTTTGCGGCGCAGGTGCGCTATGCCGTGCGCCAGTTGCATTACGCCCGCCGCGATTATATCAGCTACGGACCGCTGACGTTTGCCGACAAAAGCACCGCGCCCGCCGCGCCGGGCATGGGCCTGGGCGAATACATGGTTGCGCGGGCAATCGCGCTGACGACCACGCCCGAACGGCTGCCGGATTTGCTGAACGCTTTTCGCGACACGTACACGCGCCTGTTTGGCGACCCCGGCGCGCCACCGGCCGACTGGCCCAAACCTGCCACCGCGCCGTTCCTCAGCCGCCCGATGGACAAGACCGCGCGCGTGACATCGTTCTTCGATCATGACGCGCCGTTCCTGAATCCAAATGGTTCACTGGTCAGCTACTGGGGCCGCACGGAAACGCAGCTTTCCTATGATGGACATGACGGCTGGGACTACGCGCTCGCGCCGCCGGAGCCTGCGCTGGCCGCCGCCGACGGCGACGTGGTGTTCGCGGGCAACGCCGACGATAATTGCGCGACCCGCGCGGTGATCATCGACCATGGGAACGGCTACCGCACGCTGTACTGGCACCTGGCCCGGATCGACGTTGAAAGCGGCGCGCACGTCACGCGCGGCCAACCTATCGGGATCATCGGCAGCAGCGGGTGCGCGCAGGGGCCGCACCTGCATTTCGGCGTGCAATTCCTGGGCCGCAACACCGATCCATATGGCTGGTGCGGCACCAGCATGGCCGACCCATGGCGCGCCAACCCGGCAGGCATCGAAAGTGACTGGTTGTGGAACGATCGCCTGTCGCCATGCGCGCCGCCGCCCGAAAACGCGATCGTTGTGGACACTGATTCGCCCGGTTTCTCGCACACGGGCGACGGCTGGCAGCATGGCGCGATTGGCTACGGCGGCGGTTCGTTGTACGTGCCGTCGGTGCGCGGCGCGGACGACAGCCCGCCATGGGAACTGCGCCCGCTGGAAGATCCGTCTGTGGCGCTGTACCAGCCCAAACTGCCCGCTGCCGGGCGCTACCGCGTCATGGCCTATGTGCCGTTCCTGCTCAACGGCATGGACGACGCGCAAAATGTACGCTACCGTATTCATCATAGCGGCGGTGAATCGGAAGTTGTGATCGACCAGGAAACGTACGCGAATGACTGGATCGACCTCGGCACGTTCGAGTTCTCGCCCACCGATCATCCGTTTGTCGCGCTCAGCAACCTGGTTGAAGAAAACCAGCGCGGCGTGTGGGCCGATGCTATTGTGTGGATGCCAGCCAGTTCCTGAATTGCATATTGCCAATAGTTGTATACAATAGAGTGTACAATCTGTGAAAAGACCCTGCGCTACGAAGCAGCGTGCGTAGCAGACTAAAAACGATTGGTAGAAACCCGTATACAATTCATAGGCAGCGCCGCATCAATGGACATGTTCACCGTACAGTCAGCAATTCTTGAAATGCTGGTCGAGGAGCTACGTGACTCGCAGCCAGAATTTGGCGCGGTGATCAACCAGATTTTGCAGCCGCAATCGCTTGATGAGCGCCGCGCGCATTTGCGCCGCCTTGGCGCGCTCTGGCATGACCGGGGCGGCGAGCCGGAGGTGCTGGCCGAGCTTGGGCTTGTGCTGGCCGTCAAAACTGATACGGACCCCGGCATTGTGCTGTCCGAACTGCTGATTGCCTACGGCGTCGCGCGCGACGAGCAGCGTACCCGCGAGAAGGAAGCCGACCTGGCGCGGCGCATGTCCGAGTTGCGCGGCCTG
>DASTWM010000416.1:0-3721 GCA_035765855.1 Roseiflexaceae bacterium | reverse complement strand
CCGCAGCAACCGCCGCCATTGACGATCCGGACATGCCTGGCCCTTCGTCTACCACAAGCGCCCAGGCACCGGCGCTGAAGCGCGCATCACCCAGATCGGCCTGCCGCTCGAATGGATGGCCAGTTGGGCGCACCGTCATGCGCGCGACGTGCCAGCCCGCTTCCATCAGCACGGCCGCCACAACCGCCGCCAGCGTCGTGCCAATGCTGCGCACGCCTATCACGGCAGCAACACGGGATGGGACATTAGCATGATCGCGGAGCCAGCGGCGCGCGGCGAGAATGTAATGGTCAGGGAACAGCGCGTAAAAGGCGAAGCCTTCCGGCACCTTTACCGTGACAGACATGTTGGGCATGTCATGATTGTCGAGCGTGTGTTCCGCGCGTTGCAGCAGCGTGGTGATACAAGCTCCGTCAGGCGTGGCATGCGTATCTGCGGCAAGCCATGCATGGTAAAACGCGCGCGCAACCAACATGGTAATCATGGCAGCGCCACCCTGCGGCATCGCGTCGGCGGGCGCATCGCACACGGCCTGCTCGAACTGCCCAACCCGAATCAGCAGCGCGCGCAGATTGTCAAGCGTCGGCGCGGCGAAGCAGCCAGCCAGATTCGCGCGAATCTGCGCCACCAACGTCGCCGCATCTTCGGCGCAGGAAGCGTCACCATACACGATCATATTCGAAGAACGATCCCTGTGAATATCGTTATAACGAATAGTGGCAGCCGGAAAATAAATCGAACAGCATACCGTTTGTTAACACTTTGGCACATTTGTTGCAGACGATATGGTTCTAAATAGATGCTTAATGCATCACAATTTGACGAATCCGATGCTCTGTATTATTAGAGCTACAGAGTAACTGCTACCGACATTACGCTTTACACAGCCGCAGAAAGGCACTCCTCCAGAGAAGTGCTGCTGAAAACAAGAAGGAGAGGCATGGGTCAGCGTATTTTAATTACCGGCGGTGCGGGCTTCATTGGCTCGCACCTCGCCGACGAGTTACTGGCATGCGGACACGATGTGCGCGTGCTCGATCCATTGATCGAGCAGGTCCACGGCTCCGAGGAGGCTCGCCCCGCGTATCTTCACCCCGATGTCGAGTTAGTGCATGGCGATGTGCGCGATGCCACTGCCGTGCGCCGCGCGCTCGCAGGTGTCGACGCAGTATACCATTTTGCGGCGCGCGTTGGTGTGGGCCAAAGCATGTACGAGATCGCAGAATACACAAGCGTCAATAACATGGGCACGGCGGTGCTGCTCGAAGCGCTGATGGATCAGCCAGTCGGGCGGCTGGTGGTGGCATCGAGCATGAGCATTTATGGCGAAGGGTTGTACCGCACGACCACCGGGCAACTTGTTAATGGCGTGGAGCGCACCGTCGCGCAACTGCGGGCGCACGACTGGGAATTGCACGACAACGACGGCGGGCTGCTGGAGCCGGTGCCGACGCCGGAAAGCAAGACGCCCGCGCTGGCCTCGGTGTACGCGCTGTCGAAATACGATCAGGAGCGCATGTGCCTGGTCTTCGGGCGAGCGTACAACATTCCGACAGTTGCGCTGCGTTTTTTCAATGCGTATGGACCGCGCCAGGCGCTGTCCAACCCGTACACTGGCGTGCTGGCGATCTTCGCCTCACGGCTGCTGAACGATCAGCCGCCGCTTGTGTACGAAGACGGTGAACAGCGACGCGATTTTGTCAGCGTGTACGACGTGGCGCGAGCGTGCCGGCTGGCGCTTGACGCGCCCGGCGCGGTGGATTGCACGATCAACATCGGCAGCGGTCAGCCAGTCACCGTTCGCGAAATCGCCATGCGCACGTCGGCGGTGCTTGGAAAGGAATACATTGTTCCAACCATCACCGGCAATTACCGGGCGGGAGACATTCGCCACTGTTTTGCGGATACGACGCTGGCACAGCGCGTGCTAGGCTACACGGCAGCAGTTACGCTGGAGGAAGGATTAGTCGATCTGGCTGGGTGGCTCGAAGGCCAGACGGCCCATGATCGTGCTATTGAAGCGGGAGCTGAGCTTGCCGCCAGGGGGTTAACGTTATGACACGCCACGCCGCGACGAATGGGCACGTGCAGCACGGCAAGCAACAGGCACGCAACGAAGCGGCGCGTCCAACGCTTATCACCGGAGGGGCGGGCTTCGTCGGCACCAACCTGGCCGACCGGCTGCTCGCCGCTGGTCAATCCGTGATGCTGTACGATAATCTTGCGCGGCCCGGCGTGGAGCGCAATGTGCGCTACCTGCGAGATAGGTACGGCGAGCGCGCGCAATTCATCCATGCTGACGTTCGCGATCAGGATGCGCTTCAGCATGCCGTGCGGGCGGCACGGCAGGTATTTCATTTTGCGGCGCAGGTGGCCGTGACAACCAGCATGGTCGATCCGATGAACGACTTTGCGATCAATGTGATGGGGACATTGAACGTGCTTGAGGCGTTGCGCGCTGCGCCCACGCCGCCGCCGCTGGTGTTCACCTCGACCAACAAGGTCTACGGCAGCCTGCCCGACGTCGAGTTGCATGTCAACGGCCTGCGCTACGAGCCAGTTGATGCGTATCTCCGCCAGCATGGCATTGGTGAAGCACGTCCGCTCGATTTTCACAGCCCGTACGGCTGCTCGAAGGGCGCTGCCGACCAGTATGTGCTCGATTACGCCCGCACGTATGGATTGCCGACCGCCGTGTTCCGCATGAGTTGCATCTACGGCCCGCACCAGTATGGCAACGAGGATCAGGGCTGGGTTGCGCACTGCCTGATTTCCGCGATCGAGGAGCAGCCGATTACGATTTTTGGCGACGGTAAACAGGTGCGCGATGTGTTGTTCGTCAAGGATCTGATCGACGCCATGCTACTGGCGCAGGAGCACATGGCGACGATCAAGGGCCGCGCGTTTAACATCGGCGGCAGCCCGGCGAACACCATCAGCCTGCTGGAATTGATGGACATGATCGAGGAACTGCACGGCACGCCGCCACAAACGCACTTCGACGACTGGCGCAACGGCGACCAGCGTTTCTACGTGTCGGATACCAGCGCCTTCAGCGCCATCACTGGCTGGCAGCCGCGCACCGATGTGCGGACCGGCGTGCGCGCGCTGTACGACTGGCTGGTGGCCTCGCGCGCGCATGAAACAGCCGTGGGCGAGGTGCTGCGATGATGCGCGCCGCCGTTGTGGCCGCGCCCGGTCGCATCGAAATCCAGGAAGTTGAGATTCCACAGCCGCAGCCGGGGCAGGTGCAGGTGCGCATTGAAGGCTGTGGCGTGTGCGCTTCCAGCCTGCCGCTGTGGCAGGGCCAGCCGTGGTTTACCTATCCCTTCCCGCACGGCGCGCCCGGCCATGAGGCATGGGGCCGTGTCACGGCGCTGGGCACCGATGTCGAAGGCTTGAACGTTGGCGACCGCGTGACCATGCTGGGCTACGGCGGCTACGCCGAGTACGACGTGAACGACGCGCAGGCGGTGGCGCGCCTGCCAGCCGCGCTCGACGGTCAGCCATTCCCCGGCGAAGCGGTCGGCTGCGCGTTTAACGTCATCAAGCGCTGCGGCATTCAACGCGGCGACACAGTGGCAATCATCGGCATTGGCTTTCTGGGCGCGCTGCTGACGCGCCTCGCCACCGACGCGGGCGCGCATGTTATTGCTATCTCGCGCCGCCCGTTTTCGCTCGACATCGCGCGCGCGTACGGCGCTGCCGAAACGATCGCCAT
>DASTWM010000415.1:0-11354 GCA_035765855.1 Roseiflexaceae bacterium | reverse complement strand
GGCCAGGTGATGTGGCCCGCATCGCCGAGTGGTTTCACCGTAACGCTGAACGCTGGCGACACCATGCAACTCACTATCACCGGCTCTTTCTCCACCGTACCGCCGAATAATCAGGCGTGCAACAAGGATTATGCCGTAAGCTGGACAGGCGGATCAGATGTCAGCGGAAAACAGGCGTGTGTGACCGTTCAGTGACATTCATGGGCGCACAAAAGCCCGCGCTCATGGCTTATTCACAAGTCATGAGCGCGGGCTTTTCAGGCTGCAAGCTACGGTGATTGCTGCGACGCCAGCGGAATATACAGCTGCGGAGCCAATTGCAACGCAGCTGTCCTGCGCACATCCACTACTTCTGCCTGAGCCGGAAAGACATTATGATGGTGCAGCAATAGTATGCTCTGCGAGACTGGCTGCGATGCACCAGCGCCAATTGTGCCGCTGATGCTGCCGCCATTTGTATCCACAAACAGCGGGCGCTGCCGAAGCAGCCCTGACGTATTCACAGGAACGACAGCAGCGTTGGTAATATCGTAGGTCAGGCTGCCCGCCGCCGGAACGCGGTCGATCACCGTGCCGAAGCCGTTGGCATCCCGATCGCGGGTTTCAACATGGTAGCTGAAGCGGGTCTGCCCTGGAGCCAGCCCAAGCGACTGCGTGTTGACTGTCTGAAACATCACTGACGTGTTAAAGGCCGCCACATCGGCACCGTCAGGGAACGCGCCTGGCGCGGGCAACGTGCCCCAGAAGGAAAACGAAGTCAGCCCAAGCAGCGTTCCATCCGGTTGAATGCGGTAGATCGCATTGATAAAGACATCGTTTGGTGTCTGATTAAAGGCAGTGCCATGATCAGTGTTCAACACCACGTAGTCGTCAACGCCATCATTATTCGTGTCAATATAAATACGTACCTGTACCTCGTGGGGCGTGGACCATGCGCCGTAGCTGGCTGTCCCAAAAAAGAGATCAGTATTATCGACGGCCTGGGTGAGCGCGTAATCGTTGGTCACACCAACGTATTGAATGTCTGCCGCGCGCAGATTCGCTGCTACTGTCTCGTTGGGCGGGCTGGTCGCTTGCAACTCAAATGCACTTACCAATGGGGTCTGCGGCCCAGGGTAGCCATTGGGTTGCAATCCGTTGTTGCGCGCGCCAGTGTTTTGCAACGGCAGCGCAAAGGTCTGCGCTCCTGATGGCAGCGGCAGCACCTGCTGTGCCGCGCGTGCCTCGGATGCCGATTTCGGGAAGACATTGTATGGGACGCGTGCAGCCACATCTGGCACGCGAATCGGAGCGCGGGTCAGGCCGCCGCGCTGCTGCGCCTGGCATGAGCGGCTCCGGTCCGGACAATAGTATTCATCGCCCTGCCGATCAGTGCGCACCAACAGCGTCTCGCCTGCCTGGGCATCGAATTCCGAGATGGCGTTGAGATTAGTAAAGATCGGTGCCTTGCCAGCTGGATAAAAGGTCACCACATGCTTGCCAGCCGCGATTGGCATGTAGCCGGTCGAAGCACTGGCAGCCAGCGCTGATGTTGCCAGACGGCCATCGAGGTACACGTCAAACGGCCCTGAATTGGCATCAACAGCTATATTGGCGTTGGTAAGCTGTAGCAACGCCGTATTTGTCGATGGCGGTGTCGTCGCCGTGCTATTGATCATGGCAAGCCCGAACGTCTTGTCACGGCCAACCAGAATAAATGTGTAATCCTGATCGGGCTGCAATGTGACTATTTGCGTAACAATCGGCGTCGCCGTTGCTGGCTCGTTCGCCCGCACCACCCGCATGGTGTGCGTTCCCGAAGGCACCGTGACGTACGCGCCAACATTATCGGTACGAATCGAGCCAGTGAGCAGCTTATCATCAAGATAAAAGGCAACCGGCGGCAAGTCGGCTACATGCCCCGGGCGCAGCCGTGTGCCAATCGATGCAGTGACAGCCACAGCACCGCCATGCTCGGCCAGAAAATAGCGCGCAAAACCGCTTTGCTGGCGCGCGGTAGCAGCATCAGGCGTGTAATCGAGCGCTGACGGATTGATCGCGGCGCGCACTGGCACATCGATAGTGCTATGCGGCGGCACCGTGATGGTGCCTGGCACTTCGACGGAAACGCCGGTTTCCGTCACAGCCGCTGTCGCATTCACCGCCACTGTGCGCTCTTTGTCGCTTAAATTTTCGAGCGTAACTGACTGCTCAAGCACGGTTGGCTGAGAAAGCGACGCCACCCCAAACGCAACGCCGCCGTCACTCTCACGGCTGTACGCAAGAAAGTCCAGCCCACCAAGACGCAGCAAATTGAGTTCTCCAGCGCCACTCAGCGACGGTGGTGCCGGTGCATCGCTGGCCTGCACCGGCGACGTCGTGTTCATGAGCGCGGCTTTGATCTGCGCGCTCGTCCATGCAGGGTAGAGTTGCCGCAGCAGCGCAACCGCCCCGGCAACCTGCGAAACGGCGATATCCGGGCCGCTGCCCGGCACAGCATTGCTGCCGCTGGCAAACTGCGCCGATACAATGCTATTGCCCGGCGCAATGAGGTCCGGCTTGAGCGTTGTCCCGCCACGCTGTGGGCCGCGTGCGCTATTCGACAACACGGCGGTCGATGATTGCTGTACGCTTGCGCTGGCCGTGACGGTGCTGTTCGACGCGCCAACCGTGATCGCGCGCTGTGCGCTGCCCGGCGAGGCAATCGCAAAGAACGATCCATCCAGATTGCCCGCGCTCGCAACCACTGTGATTCCAGCCGCCACCGCATTATTGATCGCAACAGCATCGGGATCATCGTTGCTGCCGAATGGTGTGCCGAGCGAAATGTTCAAAACATCCAGATGATCCGAAGGATCGCCGTCACCATTTGGATCGAGCGCCCACTCAACCGCTTGCGTTAGCAGCGTCGACGAGCCAGCGCAGCCAAAGATCTTGAGCGCGTACAGATTCGAACGCGGCGCAATACCGGGCATGGCACGAAAAGACTGCACGCTGAGCGGGCTGATGTACGACCCCTGGTAGGTTTTGAGCTGCGACGTCACGCCGAAGCCCGCCAGCACACTCGCCACGCGCGTTCCATGACCATTGCAATCCAGCGGATTAGGATCAGGCTGCGGCGTTGTAGCACCCGCAGTGCCAGCATCATAGCTATTGCCTGCAAAATCGTAGCCGCCCACAATCTTTTGATTGGGAAAAACGCCGGGTGCGGGTTGCGCCGGATTGATCGCCTGATAAGCCGCGCTGGTGCCGGGACCGCCAAACGTCGCGTGCGTGTAATCAATGCCGGTGTCGATGACGCCAACTCGCACCCGTTCGCCGGTCGCCCCAAGCGGCGAGTTCCATGTGACAGCAGCATCAATCGCGGAAGGGTCGGCAGGTGACGCAGCAGGCAGATCGATTGGCCGCTTTGGCGGAATGACATGAACCCCGGCAACGGCAGGCAACCTTTGCAGGCTGGCAACCTGCGCCGCAGGCACGCTCACCGCAATGCCGTTATACACGAGCGATGTGCGAAACAGCACCCGTGCATCGAGCGCGGCAAGCATGGGCAGCAATTGTGCCTGCGCCGCCCGATTGCGCGCGCTGCGCTCGGCAATTGCATGGGCCTGCGCATGGCCTGTGGCTGCGGGAGGATCAGCAAGCTCGATCATGAGTGCAACACGATCTGCGCCGCCTAACGGCGGCGGCGGGGAAGGCGGGGTGGCAGCATGGTACACGATGGGCAACTCGTAGGATTGGGCCAACAGCGCTGCTGGCACCGAGCTCGCGTACAGGGCAAGCCACACGAAAACGAGCAGAGAACAAACTCTGTATCGCATAGTACTCCTTCAGACACACGACCTGGTGTGCCTCCATGGTCAGTCAATCCTTGTCTGGGACACGGCAAACGCGCTACAAAACACCACCCTCCTCGCATGTTCTACAGCATAGCGACGCAAGATAGCGCATGCTGCGCTATAATGCCTGCCATGGAGAATATCTGAACAAACGTATCAGCGTGAACTTACTTCATAATACCATACGATAGCATATCGTAAGTTGACAGTTTTTTCACGCAAGGTGGTGTTTAGGTGTTTCCGAGGCCGAAAATGAGTAGATAGCCGAGCGTTCCAAGGCACAAAAATGTGCCGTAGGAAATATATTCAGGAATATTTGGCCGGCCTGCGCGCCGGAGCACGATCAGCACTGCTGAAAACACGCCTGCGAGCAGAATACCGTAGAATAACGCTGGAACAAGCCCCACAAAACCCACGGCTGCGCCAATAAAAATGCCGAGGTACACATCGCCGAGGCCAAACGGCGCAGCTTTGCCGGGAAAAAGGATGCGGGCAAACAGAAACAAAAGCACAAACACGAAGCCAGAAACAAGCGCGCCAATAATTGCGTTCGGAAATGAATGCCCACGAACGAAGAATGACGCGATAATCGCCAGAAGCGCTGGCACAAGCACGAAGAAGGTGTAAATCGAGCGGTGGAGCCAATCGATTGCGCCGGTGATAACCAGCACAGCCGTCACAAAGACGAGGTAGAAAAAAGTTCCTGAAAAGCCGTAGCGAAGATAAAACAGCGTTAGCACCGCGCCAGACAGCAGTTCAACAAGCGGAAACAGCCAGTCGAGCCGCCGCCCGCAACAGCGCCCGCGCCCGCCTTGCAGCAGCCAGCCGACAACCGGGAGAACCTCCCAGAAGGCCAGCGCCCGCCCGCAGCGCGTGCAGCGCGGCCAACCGCCGACATGCTGCTGTTCGCGCGGCAGCCGAATAATCACGGCGTTGAACAGCATTCCGAGCACAAGACCGCCCACAAAGACGAGTGCTGCAATGAACGTCATACGTGTGTCCTGTTGTGCTCCTCAACTGCGTCATACATGACCTTGAGTGGCACTGCCGCGCCTGTCCAGCCCTCAAACGCCAGCGCCGCCTGGCGCACCAGCATGCCCAATCCACCAAGCGTTCGCGCACCACGCGCCTCGGCGTCGCGCAGCAATTGCGTCGGACGGTACACCATGTCAAAGACCAGGGCGTTGGAAGAAATCAGGGTTGCGGGCAGCGGTGTCGCATCGCCGTGCCAGCCGAGCGATGTGGCGTTGATCATGAGCGTCGCCGCGCCAAGCGCCTCATGATCAATAGCATCTGGCGTGCAGGCAATCAGCAGCGGGTCGGCGTCGGCAGATGCCAGCACATCGGCAAGCAGTTCCTCGGCGCGTTCCAGCGTGCGATTCACCACCAGCAATTGCGCCACGCCTGCTGCAATCAACGCGACGGCTGCCGCCCGCGCCGCGCCGCTCGCGCCAAGAATCACGGCTGACTGACCGCGCGGATCGTAGTTGGCATCCTCGCGCAGGGTTGCCAGTACGGCTGGCATGTCGGTGTTCGTGCCGGTAAGCGTGCCATCCTGCTCGCGAATAATCGTGTTCGCAGCGCCAACCGTTTCGACCACCGGCTCAAGCCGATCCAGCAGCGCCAAAACAGCACGTTTATGCGGCAAAGTCACATTTGCGCCAAGCACATGCGGAGCGCGCAGTGACGCGACGCGCTCGGCTAAATCTTCTGCCGCCGTCTGCCACAACTCGTAGCGCGCGTCCATGCCAAGGTAGGCAAAGGCGGCGTTGTGCAGCACGGGCGACAAACTATGCGCGACGGGATCGCCAATCAAACCAGTAAGATGCATGGAGGCTCGCTACTACGCATGACAATATAAACCGATAAACCTGTTTCAGGTGCTCACTGTGCCGGACAGTTCAAATATTCATTCTGATATTGCAGAAATTGCGCGTTCGAGGTCGCAAACCGATGGCCCTGCTGCCCACATGCAAGCACAAAATAGGTATATGGCTCGCTCGTGTCGGGCTTTGCAGCGGCTTCCAGCGCGGCAAGGCCCGGATTTGCAATTGGCCCGGGCGGCAACCCGGCGTTGGCACGGGTATTATACGCATACGTATCGGTACCGGCCCCGACCTGATCAATCTGCTCACTGGTCAGATCATCGAGTTTCGGCCACCAGTTCTCCGGCGTGCCGCGCAGATATTGCACAGTTGGGTCAGCGCCCAGTTTGCCGCCGCCGAATTCGCCCTTATTTTCGGGCTTCAACCGATTCCAGAACACGGCTGCAACCTTTGGCATTTCTTCGTTGCTGGCGGCCTCGCGCTGCACAATCGACGCCATGGTCACAATCTGATGAACGTTTGCATCAACCTGGACTTCTTTTTCAAAAGAGCCGTACTGTTCATCAAAACGATCGAGCATGGTGTTGATCACGTCGGTCACAGTGGCGGTCGTCTGGAAACGGTAGGTATCAGGAAACAGATACCCTTCCAGGCTCGCGCCATTGGGCAAGCTGTTGAGCAGGAAATGGCCTTCTTTGAACGCCGCACCGTTGCGCGCCGCCGCAAGAAAGGTATCCTGGTTGACCTGCTCAAACCCGGCAGACCCGACAATCTGCGCAACCTGCTCCATGCGCAACCCTTCTGGCACTACGACCTGCGCTTCCTTTACTGGTTGCGAAATCTGCAATGCCGAGATGATTTCGCTCATGTTCATCTCAGGCGTGAGATAATAGGTTCCGGCCCGTAACTGGCCGTCCAGGTTTTGCATGCGCACCAGCGAGGTGAACAGAAGCGGCTGCCGGATCAAGCCAGCCGTTCGCAGGTTCGTCGCGATTGTATTAGTCGTATCGCCCTGCGCAACTACAAACTCCACCGGCGTGCTGCTGTCGCCAGCCGGCCGGCGTAATTCACTTAAAAAAGCGTACCCGGCGCACGCGACCATGAGCGAAACCAGCGCAATGCCAAGAAACAGCGCGCGTAACGTCTTTGAAATACTGCCCATAATGATTATATTCTCGCGTCTTTGGTCATGTCGTTCGATCGATTATGTGGTCCATGATCATGGGCTTGTCTGCTCCACAGGCACGCTGCCGCTCGGCGCAGACAGCAGTGAGCTACTCACCCAACCCGTTCCATCTGTGCTGTCAATGCGCGAACCGTTCGCCGTTTGCTGGCCTAACTTCACCTTGTACCATGATCGGTCCGGCGTTGTGGCCACAAAGATCACATCATCACCAGCATTGACGATACCAACCCGTTCGCCATCAGAAATGGAAGGCGAAGCGCGCACGTTAGCCGTCGAGCGCACTTTACCAGTGAGTTGCGGCTGAGCAGTAGCCGTCGGCGCGGCGGTAGGTTCGGGCGTTTCCGGCGCGGCAGTTGCGTCGGCCCCCGCTGCAGGAGCAGCCGTGCCGTTCGTGTTTGCCTGGGCCAGCGCCTGCGATCGCGTAATTGGCGTGATCGTTTCATGCCCAATCGTGCGCAGCTCGGTGCGCAGCGATGTCACCACGCTCCACGCCAGGATCAGCGCCACCAGCATGAGCACGCATGCAATCGCGGTTTGGACCAACTCGGCCCCACGCAGCAGCACATTCTGCGAGCGCATCTGCTCGATAGCACTTTGCGCCGCGCCTGCCACTGGCTCGCCCCAGCTGGTTTTGCCCTGATCTTCATGGGCCACGCGCCGCAGTTCAAACAACGCCCGCGCATCGCCAATGGCAGCGAGCGCCCGCACCGCGCCCCAGCGTACATTGCTGTTTGAATTCCGCAGTGCCTCGATCAGCGGGCCGGTGGCGCGCCCATCGCCAATCTGCCCCAGCGCTTCGGCGGCGCGATAATTCGTCAGCCATGAACGGCGCGGATTGAGCGCCTCGTTCAACGCAGGCACCGCCGCATCGCCAATCGTTACAAGTTCCTGCACGGCCTGCTGGTGCATGGCATGCGCAGGGTCGCCGAGCGCGGCGATGAGCACCGCTATGCGATCGCGGGTGACATTGCTTACCGGAGTGCGGGGCGCGGCTGGTTCGGCTGGCCGCCGTGGCACTTCGCGTGGGAATTGGCGCGTAATATGTGAAAACCGTTCGCGGATGATCTGCCCGACCTGGGTAATATCAGGAAGATTCGTGGTTTCGCGCGCGCTCGCCGCCGCTTGCCGTTCGCGCTCAGCACGAGCCACGCGCTCAACTGGCCGCTCGGCGCGCTGCCCGTTGCTGCGCTGGGGCTGCGCCCGCGATTGCGCCGCGTCGGCAGGAGCGTTGTCTTTTTGCTCTTCCGTTCGCTCGTTATGTTCATCCATAATTTATACGTTCCGCGGTGGCATGCGTGCAAAGAAACAGAACGTTTGCCACCAATTCATCTCCCTGTTCTCATAAAGCATGCATATCATTATACATGCACACATGCAAAGGCAAAAAGCAGCATCACATGGGCTTCTGGGCTGATGTCTCAACCGGGCCGAGCCGCTCCGGCCAGCGCGCCAGTACCGCATCTAAAATGGCGCTGGCGGTCTGATCTTTGGCCTGGTGCGGAAGCTGCTGCACATCATTAACGGTAATCAGCGTCACCTGGCTGGCTTCATGGCCAATGCTCGCCACCGCCTCGTTGGCGACGATCATGTCAAGGCCCTTGTGTTCCAGCTTGGATCGCGCGTACTCCAGAAGATGCTGCGTTTCGGCGGCAAATCCGACTTTCACCACATCGCGCCGGTCGGCAAGGCCCGCCAGAATATCTGGATTGCGCACCAGCCGCACCATGAGTTCTTCGTCGTCGCCTTTTTTAATTTTCTGCTGTGACAACTCAGCCGGGCGAAAATCGGCGACAGCGGCAGCCATGATCAGCAAATCAGCGCCGCGCAGCGCCGCATGCACCGCCGCCTGCAGCTCCAGGGCCGTTTCGACATGCACCACGTCTACGGCTGTGGGCGGCGGCAACGCCGAAGGACCGCTAATCAGCGTCACCTGCGCGCCACGGTCGCGCGCTTCGGCTGCCAGCGCGTAGCCCATGCGGCCCGACGAGCGATTGCCGATGAAGCGCACCGGATCGAGCGGCTCATGCGTGCCGGCGGCTGTCACCACGACATGCCGCCCGCGCAGCGCCCCGCTGCGGCGGCCAAGCAGCGCGCGTAATTCGCCTTCAATCACTGGAATTTCTGGCAGCCGACCTTTGCCAACCATCGGCTCGGCAAGCTGGCCCCATGCCGGTTCCAGCACGACCATGCCGCGCTCGCGCAGCGTGGCAATATTCGCCTGCGTCGCCGCGTTGGCGAGCATCTGCGAGTTCATGGCGGGCGCGCACAAAATCGGTGCGCTGGTGGCCAGCACAGTTGTCGTCAGCAGATCGTCGCTGAAGCCTGCCGCCAGCCGCGCCAGCGTGTTGGCCGTCGCGGGCGCAATCACTACCGCATCGGCGTGCTGCCCCAGCGAGACATGCCCGACCACGCCATCTTCCGGCAAGGCCCACATGCTTTGAAGCACCGGGCGGCCAGTCAGCGCCTGCCATGTGGCAGTCCCGACAAAGCGTTCGGCGGCTTCGGTCAAAATGACGTCAACCACGGCACCGTCGAGCGTCAGCCGCCGCGCAAGATCGACGACCTTGTAGGCAGCGATGCTGCCGGTGACACCAAGAATAATATGTTTACCTGCGGCCACATTCATCGCGCCGCATTGTAGCATCGGAGCAGGGTGGCGTCAATAAACCCGCGGGGAACTGAAGGAACAAAGGAAACGCGGGAATCCATCAGTTTCCGAGTTCCTGTAGTTCCTTATCCTCATGGATGGATGCGGCGCAGCATAGCGGTGAGACGGTCGTAGTCGTCCTTGAGCAGCGAGGCGATCTCACGCCCGGCGCGCACGAGGTATTCACGACCTCCGCTGCCGCGCGCACGGGCCGCCGCGCGCACCGCCGCCGAAAGCAACTCATCGCTGGGAATCTGGTAGGCGAACAGCACCGTACGGAAATAGTCGGTGGCTTCGGTAAAGCCGCAAAGCTCCTCTTCGGCGCACTCGTACACGCTGTAGTGGACCGGCGGTGGTTGGGGCGGCAGGTAGTGATAGATGCGCTGCGCCTCGACGTAGCCGACCGTAATCGCCGAGAACTCGGTTTGCAGCACCTCGGCCAGGTCGGGATGCTCATGGTAAATTTCTTCGTCGTACAGTTCGCGGCCCGTGTAGGTGCGCCCGCGCACCATGGCGCGCCCGCCCGGCTCTTTGCTGCCGGTGCGAATCTCGTACACCAGGCCGTAGACCGACATGCCATCCGTGCGGGTTTGCGCCCGCACCAGCGCGCCGAACGGCGGCGCTTCCAAAAGCTCGTAGGCTCCGGCAGTGAAGTGGGTGGTCGTCGATTCGATAACTTCGCCTATGCGGGTTTGCACGTGGAACTCCTGCTCATGCGAACATCTATACTATACTGGCAGCGCCGGGTTCCGTCAACGATAGCGGAGTGTAAAGCATTTGAGCGCAGAACGCAGAGCAGGTTTGCATTTCTGTTCTGCGCTCTCCGCTTAATTCTTCTCCGCTCCAAAGGCTTTGCACTGCCCTGGAGCGCATGCTATAATCCATTGTGTTTACGAATCATTATGTCGTCATCAATGCAGCATGCGCGTTGCGCTGCATGGTGGCAGGTTAGAGTGCAGATCGTCTCATGAGTCAGTCGCCATCAACCTCATCGCTGGTGCTCCACGGGCGCTACCGCATCGACGCGAAGCTGGGCACAGGCCGCCTTGCCACGGTTTACCGTGGCTACGACGAGCGCCTGCAACGCCCGGTGCTGGTGCATATGCTTCGTCAGGAGCTTGGTGGCAACGAACAGCTCCGACAGCGCTTTGTGGAAGAGTCACATGCCAGCGCGCGCCGCTCGCACCAGTCGCTGCTGGAAGTGTTCGACAGCGGCGAGGTTGGGCAGCGCCCGTACATGGTGACAGAATATGTCGCCGGGCGCACGCTGCGCGAACTTGGCGCGCTTTCGTTGGAGGAAGCGCTGCTGTACTTCCGGCAGGTGGTCGGCGCGGTCGCCACATGCCAGGCGGCTGGCGTGCCGCACCCGCCGATTTCGAGCAGCAATCTGGTATTGGTCGAGGATGGGCATGTCGAACTGCTTGAAAACTGGTCGACGCCGTTGAACGAAGTCGCGGCTGACATCGCCTGCTACCGCGCGCCGGAGCGCACCGAAGGAAAACCCGCGACTGACGCGAGCGCGGTATATTCGCTGGGCTTGCTGCTCTATGAAATGCTGACCGGGCGGCGCATGATCAGCGGCGACGATGCCCAGCAGATCGCACAGGCCCACCTTACCGCGCATATTCCGCCGCTCTCACAGGTGCGTCCGATGCTGCATGTCCCGGCGCTGGAACAGATTCTCGCCCGCGCTACGGCCCGCCGCCCGGAAGATCGCCAGCCCGACGCCGCCACGCTGGCGCATGAACTTGACGAGATGCGCCGCAATCTGAACAGCGACACGCGCAAACTCGACCAGCCGCCGGTGGAATCACCCTCGCTGCGCCGAAAAATCAATCGCCGCGCCAGCGAACTGGTCACGCCGCGCCCGCCCCGCG
>DASTWM010000414.1:0-24083 GCA_035765855.1 Roseiflexaceae bacterium | reverse complement strand
TGCGGGTTGACGATCTCGGCGGCGGGCTGTGGCGGCGTGCGGTGTACGAACTTGAACGTGACTGGCCCCCAGCCTGCGCGCCGTTCGAGCGCCCGAAATATCGGGCGACGCTGCGAAGCGGACGGAAGGTGCTGTGGAAGTTCGGCGGGCTGGCGGGCGCGCCCGGCACCAGCATGAGCAGCGCTGAGGCAGAAGCAGAAACGTTGAACGAGCGCGCGGCGGCCGGCTGGGGGCCGGCAGCGCTCGGCGTGGCGCATGGATTTGTCGCCATGCCGTGGCTTGCAGGAACGCCGCTGAGTCATGCCGACGTGACACCTGAACTCTTGAGTCATATAGGCCGCTACATCGCCGCAGTGTCCGGGCCGCCGCTGAGCCATGCCGAGCAGAACGAAGCGCTTAATCGCGCGGGCGAGATGCTGTACTGGAACGTGTGGGAGGCGTTGAGCGAAGAACGCGCCGAGCGCACCCGCCCGTTGTTTGATGCTGCTCAAAATGCAGCACAAGGGCATGCATTTCGCTCGTATGGCGATGGTCATCTCGCGCCGCATGAATGGCTCCAGCACAATCTCGATCTATCTGATGAGCCACAGAGGACACCGAGATCACAGAGAAAAAGTACAGCTATCTTTGAGTCCTCCGGGGCTTATAAATACCAAAAGCTGGACGGCACCGGCCACGTCATTGATCATACCGCCGTTGGGCGGCAGCCAGTCGCGTGGGACATCGCGGGCGCAATGGTCGAGTGGCGGCTCGATGACGCCCAACAGATACAATTACTCGACGCGTATCACGCGGCGGGCGGCGAACCCTTTCCCGCGCCGCTGCTCACATTCTATCGGCTGGCCTACGCTGCCTTTCGGCTTGGCCAAACCAGCATGTGCGCGCAGATGAGCAATGATGAAGCAGAGCAGGCGCGGCTCTGGCAGGCAGCCGAGCGGTACAAAAATGCACTAAACAGCGCTGATCCACATGAGTGAAGTCACGGACATATATGTATATTGACAAACGATTATTAGCGCCCAAAATGTTCTATTTTTGCTGGTTCGCCTCGATTGGCGCGTTCGTTCCGTTCGTCAGCCTTTTTTATCGCCGCACCGGCCTTGACCTCGGACAGATTGGCGCGCTGGCATCGCTTCCGGGCCTGATTCAGATCGTTGCCGCGCCGGTGTGGGGCCTGCTGGCCGATACGCTGCGCCTGCGCCGCATGATCTTGCCGCTGGCGCTGGCCGGCACCATTCTGCCGGTCCTGCTGATCAGCCGCGTGCAGGCGTTCGGCTGGCTGCTCCTGTTTGTGGCGCTTCAGGCACTGTTCACCGCGCCGATTGTCTCGCTGGCCGACAGCGCCACGCTGACGCTGCTTGGCGACCAGCGCGAGCGCTACGGCGCGCAGCGCATGTGGGGCGCGGTCGGCTGGGGTTTGAGCACGCTGTTTTTCGGGCGGCTCGTCACAGGGCTGGGGTTGACAACCATTTTCTGGGGCTACGCCGGGCTGTGCGCGCTGGCATTTACGGCGGCGCTCCTGCTGCCGCGCACCGAGTTTGTACAAACCGACATGCGGGCTGCCATTCGCACCTTGCGCCGCGACAGCCGCTGGTTTGGCTTTCTGGGATGCGTGCTGCTGATCGGCTGCTGCTCCTCGGCCATTTCGAGCTTTCTGTCGCTGTATTTGCAGGATCTCGGCGCGAACGACGCGCAGATCGGACTGGCATACACGATTGCCAGCATCAGCGAAACGCCGGTCATGATGCTTTCGCCGCTGGTGCTGCGGCGCTGGGGCGCGCGACCGCTGCTGATCACCGCCGGGCTGCTGTACGGCGTGCGCGCGATTATTTACATTTTTGCGCCGACTCCTGCTGTGGCGCTGGCCGCGCAGTTGCTCCACGGCCCGTGCTTCGCGGCGCTGTGGACAGCGGGCGTCGTGGAGGCGCAGCGCCTCGCGCCGCCGGGTCTGGAAGCTACCGCGCAAAGCCTGCTGGGCATGGCGTTCTTCGCGATTGCTTCTGCGCTGGCGAGCGCCGTGGGCGGCCAGATCTATCGCGATCTTGGCACCACGGCGCTGTTTGGCGTTTCGGCGGCGCTGGCGCTTATCGGCGCTGCCGGGCTGATGGTCAGTTCCTACAGCCAGATCAGCAGCCAGCGCGCCAACTCCGGGCGGCAAGCGCCGTGATGAGAGATCGCTAGTATTCAACAAGCGCCGGTTCGCTGTCCTCTTTCCATGCCATCACTTTGCTGTCATGGACCCAGAAAATGGACTTGCCGCCGGATTTGTTGTCCTGTTGCAGCGCCTCGCGCGCCTCCTGAAGCAGCGTGTCAAGCTCAGAATCGCTCAATGCCGTGACGTTCTGCGCCAGGCGCACATTTTCATCGATCTGCGCTTCGTCATCCATGCCGACGATCGCCAAACTTACGCCCGGCAGACCGAGCGCGTAACGCAACGCCAGTTCGTGCTGCGTGAGTTCGCCATGCCCGTAGACCTTCATGGCAATCACGCCAGTGTTCTTGCGTTGCGCGATCGGCAGCAGCAGCTTGTCCGGGCTTGACACCAGCCGGTCGAACGCGCCGGTCGCCACCAGCACCGTGTCGAAGTCGTAGTTTTCGAGCGCATGCGCCAGCACCGCTGGCCGCGCGTGGCCAGTAATGCCGATAAAGCGCACCATGCCCTGGCGGCGGGCCTCCTCCAGCGCGCTGACTGCGCCATCCGGCGCGAGCGCCGCGTCGAGATCTGCCATGGTGTTGACGGCATGAATCTGGATCAGATCGACATGATCGGTCTGAAGCTCTTTCAGGTTCTGGCGCAACTCGTCTAGCACGTCGTCGCGCCTGCGCTTGTTGACCTTTGTCGCAAGGAAAACCTCGTCGCGGCGCGTCTTCATGACCTCGCCCAATTTCGGCTGGCTGCCGTAATCAGGGCTTGTGTCGAGATACGTAATGCCCTGATCGATAGCATGGTTGAGCAGCTTCTCTGACTTTTTGAGCAGCGGGGCGTCCATCACCCTGATTTTGCCGAGCGGCGCGGTGCCATACCCAAGGATCGGCACCTCAACGCCGGTTTTGCCAAGTGGTCGCTGTGGCAGTGCCATGAGTGCTCCTTTCATGGTCAAGCAAATGTATGGAGCACTCCACTAGCAACTTGCATGCCTCTGGAACGCTCCTTACCCCAGCCGCACGCCGTAATCGCGCGCCGCGTAATCGTACATGAAGCCGACGAATGGCGTCCCTTCGCGGAAGCCACGAAACTCCGGCTTGACCTCGGAAAGCTGAATCATGAAACGCACATCGCCAAACGTGATATGGCCGTACAGCGAGAAGCGCTCGGCGCGCTCCAGCAGCGTGAAATCCGACGTGAAGGCCGGAAACGTGCGGCGAAGATGACCGTAGGCGGCCTCCAGATTGTCGACCACAAAGCCGATGTGGTGAATGCGCGACGGCAGCCCGTCGGAAAGCGGCGCGCCCGGTTTGGCGTCGAACAGGAAAATCGCCGTGTTGCCGGTCGTCACCACGGTCAGATGCTCGTCGTCGCGCACGATCTTCATCTTTAAGCCCTGGCTGAAGAAATCACGCGCATGATTGCGCTCGGTCGTCGCCAGCGCCAGATGATCGAAGCCGTAGTTGGTCCATTCGCCCGCTTCCTCGCGCAGCGGCGTCGCCTCGACAAGCAAGTGCGCGTCGCCGTAATGCTCGGCGATTTCGCCCACGAACATGTCGGGATAAATCAGTTCGCCGTCCGGGCGCGTGACGCGCAGCCGGTTGGCGTGCAGCACCTCGTGCGGCAGCAGTTTGTCCATCGCCTCGTGAACGATTTGCATAGCTCGTACATCGCCGCTGTAGCTCTTGCCGTTCACATCAAACGTGACGGTGATCGTATTTTCGGTGGTCATGGGAGCCTCATTTTTCTAAGATTGCGCTTGCGTACACTTGATGGTAACACTTTTTAGGTTCTGTGCATGAAAACGCGCAAAGCCGTAACTTCTCCGCTTCTCGCGCGGTACATCTACGTACATCTGTCGTACGGAGCACCGCGTGACACTGATCTATCTTGCGATTGCATGGCTGCTTGGCATCGTTGCCGCCGATTTCTTCCATCCCGCCGCCATGCCGCTTGTCGTTATGGCATGCGCGGGCGCGTTGCTGGCCGCGTTGCTACAGCGCACGTCCATGCGGCTGCCTATGTTGATCATCTGCTGCGCCGCGCTTGGCGGGCTGCGCTACGATTGGGCGCAGGTCGAAACCACGCCGCAGAGCGTGTGGCTGCTGAACGAGCATGGCGGCGTCACGCTGCAAGGCGTTGTCGCGGAAGACCCGCAGTGGACCGAGCAAGGCCAGCGGCTCCTGCTTTCCGCCGAGCGCGTGCTGGTGAATGGCAAGGCGCGGCGCGTGGAAGGCGCGGTGCTGGTCACGCTGCCGCCCTACCCGGCCCGCTCTTACGGCGATCGGCTCGTGCTGACCGGCGCGCTCAAGACGCCGCGCGAAGCGGAGCAGCCCGGCCAGTTCGACTACCGCGCCTATCTGGCCCGCAAACGAGTCTTTTCGCTCATGGAGCCGAAGACCACGAAGCTGGTCTCATCAAACAACGGCAGTCCATTTTGGTCCATGCTGCTGCATGTGCGCGATCATGCGCGGCGCGTGCTGCTGCGCGAACTCCCGGAGCCGCAGGCGTCGTTAGCGGTCGGCATGCTGCTCGGCCTGCAAGCCAGCATTCCCGACGATGTGTACAACACCTTCAATCTGACCGGCACCAGCCACATCCTCGTGATTAGCGGCTGGAACATCAGTATTCTCGCCGCCATGCTGGCGGGCGCGGGTCGGCGGCTGCGGTTGTCGCATACCACGGCCTTTTGGCTCACCCTGGGCGTGATCTGGCTGTACACGCTGTTTGTTGGCGCGACTCCAACGGTGATTCGTGCGGCGGTCATGAGTACGATCATGCTGCTTGGCCAGCGGCTCGACCGGCCGGCGCACGTCTGGACGACATTGTTCGCGGCATGCTGGGCCATGACATTGTGGGATCCGCAGACGCTGTGGGACCTCGGTTTTCAGTTGAGTGCGCTGGCGACCGCGTCGCTGTTTGCGTTCGGCAAAGGCGTCGAAACGCGGCTGCTGCGCACACCCTTGCGCCTCATGCCGGGCTGGGCGCGCGAGGCGCTCACTGCAACATTGGCGGCGCAGATTCTGGCACTCCCGCTGATTCTCTACCAATTTGGCAACCTGAGCGTGATCGCCCCCGTCGCAAATGTCGCGCTGCTGCCGGTCGTGTCGTACGCCATGCTGTTTGGCGCGCTGGCGCTGCTGGTGGGCATGGCATACCTGCCTGCCGGGCAAATCGTGGCATGGCTCGCGTACCTGCCGCTCGCGTGGCTGACGGAAGGGGCGCGCTGGTTCGCGCAGGTGCCATGGGCTGCGGTGCAAATTCCGCCGTTTCCGCTGTGGCTTTTGCTGGCGTACTACGGCGTTGTGGTCGGCGCATGGTTGACGCACTGCATCGAGATTCAGTTGCCGTTTGGTTCAGCTGATGAAATGATAGTTCCGCCGGGCGCGTTACCAGAAGGCGCGAGCTCATGATATGTTGAACGGCCTCTATCACTGTGATAGAGGCCGCTTTCATGACTTTTGCCTTTGTGCGCGTTACTGTTGCGCTACTTTCTGCTGTGTGAACGGCTGAAGGTGGCGCGTGAAATGGCGCTCCAAACCGGACCGGTAATCGTCCATGTTGTCGGCCAGCGCCGCGCGAATCTCGTCGCCGTAGCTGGTCAGGATCGTGCCGAACGCAACGTGAAGTACCTGCCGCGAGTCGAACTGATCGAGCAGCGCGGGAAGATCGGCATCGCGGACGCTTGCCCCGGTCGGCACCTTTTCCAGCGCCGCGTCGAGGAAATAGCTCTTACGGTCGTGCTCGAAATGGCTGCGGGCGTCATCCAGCATCTTGCGGAATAATTCGGGATTGAGCGTCGTCATGACGCGCAGTGCTTCCAGGTAGCTGGTGCCAGCGGTCTTAACATGCACATGGCCGCCGGTGTACTTGGCCACAATCGGGTAGATGCTGAACTTATCCGAGCCGGTATGAACGCTGAGCTTGTAGCTGCCGAAGTATTCCATGATCGCGGCGTGCCTGGCAAGCTCCGACTCGAATTCCTTAAGATCGCCCATGTAGTCCACGCCCTTCTGGAACTTGCCCACGAAGCGCGGCGCGAGGCTCGCCACCGGAATGTTGCGGGCGTTCAGTTCGTTGGCGATAAAAAAGTGCTCATGCGCCGAGGTTGGCGTGTCGGTCTCGTCCACCGACATTTCGAGATCGAACGACTGGTCGCCGCGCTGCTTCTGGAGCGCCGCCGCGATCCTGGCGGTGTGGTCGAGCGCGCGCCCGTACTTGCCGAGCGCCCGCAGCAATGTGGTTTCGTCGAATTCGAGCGTCATGCCGTCGATTTTGAACGGCTTGTCACAGTAGCGCGCCCGCAATTCCTCGTAGCTGCCGCCCAGCGTATCCCATGGCAGTGCGGCGACTTTCGCGCGCAGCGCGTCCGGCGCGGCGGTGTGCGCCTCGTTGTCCACGTAGTCGCTGGGATCAATCGTGTAGAACGTGTACCCAGCCGCAACGAACGGCGCGAGATCCTCAACCTCTTTCACATGGTCGGCGTCAGCGCCCCACGGCAGCCGCCAGCCCTCCTGAAAAATGCCCCACATGGCGTCGTCCATGACCTGCTGCGGCGTGCGCCCGGTGCGGGTGTTCTCGCGCACCGACTGCTGCGCGAAGATCGGCGCGATTACGCCCTCGCTGCCGGTGACGCGCATGGCCTGAATGTGGCCGGGCGTCGCGTTGCCGATCCGGTCGCCGAAGCCGAACGATGTCTGGCGGCCCAGTGGCTGCGGCACAAGCCACGGCAGCCGCTCCCGCAGCGCGGCGGCGTTCTCTGGCGTGCAAGGAAACATACAGACGGAGCCATTTGTTTCGCCGCCCTGGAAGCCATCGGTGTTCCCGGCAATACCGAGGCGCGTCTGGTTGGAGCCGCGCGGCGTGCCAAGAAAATACGTCGTACCTTCATGCTCGACCAACGAACGCGGATACATTTCGCCGTTGAAATCAGTAATGTCCATTACAATACCCCTTTGTTGTAAGCTAGCGCGCCATCCAGCCGCCGTCCACCACCAGCACATGGCCGTGGACGTAATCCGATGCGCGCGACGCGAGATACACAACCGTTCCGGCCAGATCCTCAGGCGCGCCCCAGCGGCCCGCCGGAATGCGCTCCATCAACTGGCGGCTGCGCACCGGATCGTCGCGCAATGCTTGATTATTGTCGGTCGCCATGTAGCCGGGCGCAATCGCGTTGACGTTCACGCCCCGCCCGGCCCACTCGTTCGCTAATGCTTTGGTCATGCCCGCCACGGCGTGTTTGGCGGCGGTGTAGGCGGGAACGAGGATGCCGCCCTGAAACGACAGCAGCGAGGCGATATTGATGATTTTACCATGGCCTTGCGCAAGCATGATCTGCCCGGCGGTTTGCGACATGGCCCACACGGCCAGCATATTCACGTCCAGCACGCGGGTGAAATTGGCCCACTCCGTCTCGGCAGCCGGTGCGCGATGCACCATGCCGGCGTTATTCACCAGAATGTCGAGCCGCCCCATCGCTTGCGCGGCCTGTTCGACGGTCGCAACCGCCGCGTCGTGGTCGCCCAGGTCAGCCGTGAACCCAAACGCCCGCCGTCCGGCGGCTTCAATGGCGCGCAGTGTCACGTCGTTGTTGCCGCTGCGCGAGACGATCGCTACATCCACGCCCGCCTCGGCCAGCGCAATCGCCATGCCTTGCCCCAGCCCTTTGTCGCCGCCGGTGACGAGCGCGGCCTGGCCGTCCAATTTGAAAAGATCTAACACTGTCACTGCCTTTTTCACTCCTGCTCCATAGCGCAACCTTCACTTCCCAGCACATCGGGCCGGTACGCCGCCCAGAGCGTTAACCATGGCGGCGCAACAGACGTAAAGTGTTCCGGCGTTCCCGGTTCAGCCGTTGCGTTTGGCGTACCAAAATGCTGCTCCGCTACGTTGAGTATCAGAAAACCTTGCGCGATCAGACCGTTGATCAACATGTCAAGTGTATGTCGGTATTCTTTCGGCGGCTTGATTGCATGCGCCGGTTGCTCTCCTTTGTAAATCCAGCGCTCATCCTCATACGTGATTTCAGCGCCATCAATGTACGGGAGTTGGAGCGCATATCCCGCGCCGTCCCAGTCCTTTCTGCTGAGGCCCATGAAGAACGGATTGGCACACATAACGTGATAGATTCCCCCGCTGCGCAATACCCGCGCTACTTCATGGAAAACGACCCGCGCATCCGGCACAAAGTTTAATGAATACGGATGCCACACGATGTCAAACGAATCTTCGCCAAAGCGCGCAAGGTCACGCATGTCGCCCTGAATGAGGTCGAGCTTGAGATGGTAATGCGCGGCGGCGGCTTGGTCGCGCTGCAACTGCGCTTCTGAAATATCAACTACTGTGACATGCGCGCCAAGCAGCGCAAAAGCAACCGATTGCTGCCCGCCGCCCGCCGCTAAACACAGCACGTCTTTACCAGCAACGTCACCCAGCCGTCCTTCAGGGTCAAGGTACGCCCGCGCAGAATCGGTATCGAGATCAAGGTAAGCGCGCGTGAACACGGCATTTGCCCGGGCAAGCGCCTGCCAGCGTTCTCTGTTGTAGATCGCTACGTCATCCATGCGCGCTCCTTCATTTGCCGAGGTGACGGTCAAGATATTTTACACCATAGCGCGAGCAATCGAACCGCTTTTCGCCTGCTGTTGCAGCACGATGTACGCCATCGGAGAAGTGCCTTGTCATGTTGATATGTGATACGCCGCGCGCCTGCGCCTAGCCCGTGATGATCTTTTACAACATAATGCGATAGCGTGTAGGGGCGCGGCATGCCGCGCCCTGGGCGGGTCTCAGACTACAGATCATACCCAAATATGTTCATAACGGGCGGCCTACCGGGAACAAAGCCCGCTTCTTGCAGGCTGGGAGGCCGCGCCGGCGGCCTTCGTTCACGTAGCCGAAGCCTGAAGGCTCCCGGCATGTCCTACGGCATAACGCGTGTTAAACAACACGTTGTTGTCGTACAATAGGGCCGTTACCGCGATTGTAAAAGAGGTTCCCATGAATACCACTGTTCCCGACCATCTGCGCCCGCTGGCGCCATACGAGGCGCTGTACGCCAACGAGCCGCGCCGGTTCGCCATGCCGGACACGACTGATCCGTCGGCGTGGGACGCATGGCGCGCGGCCTTTCGCGGACGGCTGCGCGCATTGTTAGGCGGCCTTCCAGCCGAAACAGCAGGCACGCCGCCAACGTTTACCGCTGCCGCGCCGACTGAGCATGCCGGCTACTGGCGCACGTACATCGAATTCGAGAGCGCTCCGGGCGTGACAGTGCCTGCATGGCTGCTCGTCCCTGACAACCTGTCGGGGCCAGCGCCTGCGGTGATCGCCGTGCATGGTCATGGCTACGGCGTAGATGATACCGTTGGCATTAACAGCGATGGCACGGAGCGCAGTGAGCCGCAGGGCTACCACCAGGATTTCGCGGTGGCGCTGGCGCAGCGCGGCATGGTCGTGATTGCGCCTGAGTTAAGCGGCTTCGGGCGGCGGCGCGAGGATGAAGCGAAAGCCAAGGGGCCGACAAGTAATTCATGCCATGCGGCGGCGTGGTGGGGTATCATGCTCGGCAAGCCATTGCTCGGCAACCGCGTGCGCGATGTGCGGCGGGCGCTCGATCTGCTCCAATCGCTGCCCGAGGTCGATCCGCAGCGCATCGGGATCATGGGCAGTTCCGGTGGCGGCATGGCGGCGCTGTTCACTGCCGCGCTCGATGAGCGCATCCGGGCGGTGGTGATCAGCAACTACTTTTGCACATTTCGGGACAGCATTCTGGCGATGGAGCATTGCCATTGCAACTACCTGCCCGGTTTGCTTCAGGACGCTGAAATGTACGATGTCGCTGCGCTGGTCGCGCCGCGCCCGCTGCTGGTCGTGAGTGGCGATGAAGATAAAATCTTTCCGCTGCATGGCGTGCAGGAAGCCTATGAACGCCTGAGGCATGGCTACGAGGCGCTAGGCGTCGCCGATCGGCTCCGCAAGCATGTGTTCGCGGGCGGGCATCAGATCAATGGCGAGCAAGCCTATCCATTCCTGGAGCAGTGGCTTGGGCGTGAGGGGTAGTTGTAGAGAGGTGGGCGCATGGGAAATGCAGTCTTCTCGGGATGTGTTGCCCATGTGCGAAATCTCGTGGTTCGTGAAGTTCTTTTAGCTTGTAAATCTCTGCGATTACGTATCGATATATCTTCACATGACGTGAATAGTGTTCAGGTAAATTGTGATGCCGTTCGCTGTTTGCTCTAATGAGAATATGGCCGTAAGGTCGGATACTTGGCCGTTAATGTTTAAGTCGTACCAGATCTCGCCTACCCCTCCGCTACGATTAATCGGCCACCGATCTACTTCTTTGCGCTGTTGGACATCCGCCGGCATGCCAACAACCGTCACCCGCTGGCCTGGTTCGGCGTCACCGTAGCTCTCGATAATCTCTCGCATTAATTCCGGTGTCCACTGCATTTCTGGGTCGTGAGCAGTATACTGATACGCTGCTTGGTAGTCACCCACTTCCAATAAAGCAGCCCATCCATCAATAAAGGTTATGAGTTCAGCATTGCTGATTGTTGATGGAAAGGGTGTCATAGAAAATCATATGAAAGTCAGCAATTGATCTGCTCTTTCAGAGCCTCTGGGAGCTTTTCGTGCAGCCATAAACTATACTGTTAACTCTCAATACTCACTCATCCACGCCGCTACGCAGCGTTTCCATGTACGCAATGAGATCGTTGATCTGCTGCGGTGTCAATGCGCGGCCATAATCACGCGGCATGATGCCTTCCTGAAAACCGCCAGAGAGAAATGCGTCGGGATCGATGATTGATGTACGGAGATAATCTTCGGTGGACTGGCCGGGTACGGTGCGTCCGGCGCGCAGGCCGATGTTAGAGAGGTTGGGGCCGAGGCGTGATTGGCCGTCAACCGTGTCGGCATGGCAAGAGTTACACGAATCGAGGTTTCCGTCTGCGATCAGCTCTTCGCCGTTGAAGAGCTTGCGCCCCGCTTCGGGATCGCCTGCTGTCGGCCCGCCGCACCCGCTCAGCATGAGCAGGATCGCTGCGCCAAGCAGCAGTGTGATTGGGGGTGCGGGGGAATATGGTTTGCCGGAGGGTGGTCCCCCCCGCGTGACCACCCTCCACCCATGCCGTTGTGCCTTGTAAAACCAGAGAGTCAGATTCATGGTGCTCTGCTCCGCGCCCTTGCGGTATAATAGCGTCACTACTGGGCGCCGCTGTAAGTGATGCGATAAATGGCGCTGGTGCCGAAGTCGGCAACATACAAGTTGCCATCCGGGCCGGTGATTGCGTCAATCGGGTACAGGAACCCACTTCCAAATGTCGAGCTACGGCTGAGGTACGTGCCGCCATTGGTGCGGGCGACCTCGACATGCGCGATTTCGCCGCGCCCCCACAGCGTCACGAACGCCGTATCGGCGTATGACTGTGGAAATGTATTTCCCGAATAGAATGAAACACCGGTCGGCACTGAATGCGCCGGGAAACTGACTAATGCACCTATGGTGCCATTATTTTTGGGCGGATCGCCATAAAAATAGGGATATCCGTAATGCTCGCCCTCGACAATATGGTTGAACTCGTCGGGAATATCACCCTCGCCGAGCGGGCTGTTATCGCCGCCGAACAACTCACCTTCTTTATTGAACGCCACACCAAACGGATTGCCAAAGCCGCGCGCAAACACGCGCAGATCGCTGCCGTTCGGGTTGACCGAAAGCACCGCCGCCGCATGCTCATTCGGCTCGACCTCGCCGCGCGTGGTGCTGCCGACGCCGAAATAGATGCGATTATCCGGCCCCAGCGCCAGGCTGTTATTCGAGTGCGGGCGCACAACCATGGAGGGCAGCCCGTCCACAACCGTGCGGCGCTGGTCGGCCACGCCGTCGCCGTTGGTGTCGCGCAAGGCCTCGATTTTGCCGGAACTGGCGGTGTATAGTTCATCCTTGTACCACAACAGCCCAACCAGCAGATCGAACCCATCAGCCCAGCGCGTAATGGTATCAATTTTGTGGTCGCCGTTGGTATCGGTGGCGACCCACAGCACGCCGCTGATATCGGCGATATACAACTTGCCGTCCGGCCCAAACGTGATCACCGTCGGATTGTCGATCGTTCCCTGCGCGTACACGCTCCACGCGAAGCCGGGCGCAAGCTTGATCTCGCGCTTGAGCGGGTCGCGCTCGCGCTCGCGTTCCGGCAAACTCCAGCGCGTCATGCCGTACATGGTCGCCGAGGCAACCAGCGGCAGCGCCACAAGCAGCCCCATGATCGCCGCGCCGCGCTGCCGCCCGCCAGGTGAGAGCCGCGCGAACCAGCGCACCGCCAGGTACACCAGCGCTGCCACGCCGCCGACCACCACGAACGCGCTGAACGCCTGCGTCAGCAGACCAACGAAATCAACGCGGATCAGCGGATCGCCGATGCCAACCGGGAAGGTGCTGAGCAGCACCTGCGCCACCAGGGCAAGCAGCGCCTCAAGCAGCAGCAGCGCGCCAAGCAGCCGCCGCCCCTTGCGGAGCAACAGCACGCCAAAGATCATCAGGCTGACGAAAAGGGTAAGTAATGCTAAAGTTGCGAGGTTGAGCAACATACGTCCGTGTGTCATTCCAGTCATGGGCTGTCGCCATTGACAGCCACGCCTTTATTGTACCACGGTCTTGCCGCGAAAAGTGTGACAATTTCTTTAATCCCGCATTGACGTTAAGGAATGGACCGAGTATACTTTGGTAGGTAGGCTGGCGTGAACAGAGGGCACGCTGGCCTCCTTCTTACCATCATCGTGTTGCGCCACGACATCCCTGCATGTCATGGCATGCTGAAGGATTTATGATGTTGCGAACGCGTTCTGACTGGCCGCAGGTAAGC
The DNA here is from genome assembly GCA_035765855.1 of Roseiflexaceae bacterium. Classification (GTDB taxonomy): domain Bacteria; phylum Chloroflexota; class Chloroflexia; order Chloroflexales; family Roseiflexaceae; genus DASTWM01. Next base: position 11,060 of record DASTWM010000414.1, on the reverse strand, counting down.
GCCGCTTGGGCCGTTCATTTATATACTGCCTGTGGCGCGGTGTTAGCCTTTTTGATTGCGCTGGCGGCTATTCAGGGCAATGTCGTGCAGGCGCTGTGGTTCGGCTTTGTCGCCATGATCATCGACGGCACCGACGGCATGCTGGCGCGGCGCTTCCGCGTGCGCGAGATGGTGCCGTGGTTCGATGGCAGCCTGCTCGATAATATCGTTGATTACCTGACCTATGTGTTCGCGCCGGTGCTGCTGCTGTGGACGGCGGGCTACCTGCCGGGCGGCACAACCGGCATGATCCTCGCTATTTTGCCGCTGCTGGCTTCGAGCTATCAATTCTGCCGCGTAGACGCCAAGACCGAGGATCACTTTTTTCTCGGGTTTCCAAGCTACTGGAATGTGATCGCGTTTTATGCGTTTGTCCTGGGCTGGTCGCCAACAACCGTTGGGATTATCCTTGTAATCTGCTCGGTGCTGGTGTTCGTGCCAATCCGCTACTTGTATCCCTCGCGCACGGTTGCCCTGCGCCCAATCACGCTGGTTGTCAGCGCGGTCTGGATGCTTACCTACGCGCTGCTGCTGCTCGAATGGCCGACACCCAGCATGTTGGTCCTCAATATTTCTGTGCTGGGCGTGATCTACTACGTGGCTGTCAGCCTGTATTTGAACTTCGGGCGGCGTTCAGCTCCACATGGTGCATAACTTGATCTACTAATAATGATCGTTTCGAGCGGGCCACTGGTCCGCTCTTTTTTGTGGCATGCATCCTGGCGGACGCAGAGCGCGTACCGCCATGGACGATCTTTGGAGCAGTAGGCGATCACATGTCTTCAACACCATCACCTGAACAAGTATACACGCGCCCCGGCGCAGAGCCGTTCTTCATGCCGGGCGGCTCAGTAGGCGTGCTGCTGCTGCATGGCTATTTCGGCTCGCCGGGCGAACTGCACGGCATGGGCGAGGCGTTGAACGTGGCAGGCTACAGCGTGCATGCGCCGATGCTGGCCGGGCATGGCGGCCTGCCTGCTGCCATGGCGGAAGTGCGCTGGCAGCATTGGGTCGCTACAGCCGAGGCCGGGCTGCGGCGGCTGCGCGAGCAGTGCGATGCGGTGTTCGTCGCGGGCATCTCGATGGGCGCGCTGCTGGCGCTGCACCTCGCCGCGAATACCGAGGTGGCTGGCGTGATTGCCATGGCACCCGCGCTGCGGCTGCGCGGCGAGCGGCAGATGGCGCTCACTGGCATGCTCAAATACGTCATGCCCTGGTTCTATCCGTTCAAGAAAGCCAATTTCAACGATCCTCAGGTTGTCCAGGGCATCCGCCAATGGCTGCCCGACGCCGATCTCAACGACCCCAAAACCGTGGCCGATATCCGGCGCGAGGCGCGCATTCCCGTCGCTTCGATCTACGAGTTGGTCAAGCTCCAGCGGCGCGTTCAGCGTGAATTGCCGCGCGTGTGTGTGCCGGTGCTGCTCATGCAGGGCCGCCGCGACGAAGTGGTGGACACGCGCTGGGTGGAGGAGTGGAAGCCGAAGATCGGCGCGGCGGACGTGGAGCTACGCTGGTTCGAGCGCAGCGGCCATGTGTTACCAAACGACTCCGAGCGCGAGGCGGTGTGGGCCGCAGCGGTGGCGTGGCTTGGGGCGCATGCAGATCAGCGTCCATCACAAAAAGATTGAGCCACAGAGATCACAGAGCTTACGGAGAATAAATACATAATCTCTGAGTCCTCTGTGATCTCTGTGGCTTAATCAAACACTATGTTTATCGGCGGTTTGTTTACTCACCGGAAAGACGTGTCATCTTCGCATCCAGCCGTCGCTCGGCGTCCAGCCGTTCCAGCGCGTAGTCGTTCATGTCCACGAAGTGCATGCCCTCGGCCAGCGTGGGATGGACGGCAAGAATCTGCGCGTAGATCTCCTGCGCGATCTTGCGGTAGGTCGGGTGACCCTGCGGCGCGGCGCGCAACTCGCACAAGTGGTAGGCTTCGCGCAGGTTCAACGACATGCGCCAGCGCATGCGGAAGGCCAGCGGCACGACATACTGCGCCTCGTTCGGCATGTCGGCAGTGATGGTTTCAAATGTGTCGGCGGCGCGCGCTAAAGCGTCGGCGTAGGGCTGCGCAAGTGTGGCGGCTTCCAGTTCCGGCGGCGTGATGAAGCCATGGCGAGTCGTGTACGCTTGGCGCTCCTGTGTCAGCATGCGATGGCGCTGAATATCGCGGTACGAGCCAATATCGGCCAGAATGTCGAAGGTGTAAACCGGCTCCTCGAAGGCACGGCCTGGCTTGTGGAAGCGGCTGCCTCGTTCGCCAATGTAGGCCCGGATGATCGCCGCTCGTTCGTCGGCGGGAAGCTGGCGGGCGAATTCGCGCAGCGCGTCGAGCGGCATGTCGCTGTGCGGGTACAGAATCGCTGCGACGGTCTTCCATTCGGCGTCGGGATCGTAGGCGACGAGCTGAACAGGAGATGAGACAGGGAGAAGGGGAGAAGAGGAGATTGTGCGTTTATTCGTCTCCTTGTCTGCTTGTCTGCTTGTCTCCTTATCTTGGACAAGCGCCGCGACATTTTCCCGCATGCCGCGCAAATATGCTTGGTACGCCTGGCCGCGTTCGTTTTTGGCACGCTTGACGAACGAAGGAATCAGCGTGTCGAGCGCGGCCTGCATCGCGCCGCCGAGATCGCGCAGTTCCGCAAGCGGCGAAGCATACAACTTCGTCAAGAGGTATTCGAAGGCGCGACCGTTGCCGAATAGCCCAACATTGGTTTGGGTCGCCATGGGCAACAGGCCGCGCAGGATGTCGCAGGCTTTGGCGCGCGTGGCGCTGTTGTAGGCCCGCTCGGTCGTATGCTCGTCGCGCGGCGTTTCGGCCCGCACCCACGCAATCGTCGGCTCCAGCAGCGCCGTATAGGTGTCGAACAGGTTGTCCATGGCGGCCTCGTAGCGCGCGGCATGCGGCGAGGCCATGATTCGTGGCTCGCGCACGTAGCGGTAGCGCCCATTGACCTTTTTGTTGAACACGACGTAACGGGTCGATTTTTCCAGCGGGCTGATGCCGATCCGGCTGTCCTCCAGCACCTTCGCGGCAATGTTGCTGACGCCCTCGCATGCGATGTGCGCCCCGCCAAGCTCGGCCACTGAATCGTCGCCGTAGCCGACCAGCACCCGCTCGTAGAACGCCTCGGCGCGCTGCGTGGCGACGAGTTGGTCGCTGCTGGTGTTCTGCGCCCCGCCGACGATCTCCGCGAAGCCAGACTCGGGCGCATGGATGAACTCGTCGAGCAGAATGCGGCGCAGCGACTTGTCAGAGCGGCTGTAGCGCGAGAACAGCGCGCCGCGCACGACTTCCGGCAGGTTGCGCAGCCCGAAGATCGGCGCGTCGAGGTCGGTGACGAACGGCGCGAGCATGGCGCGCTCGGCGTCGGTGAAGGATTCGTTGTGCATTGGTGGACTCCGTCTGCGAATGAATTCGCGGCTGGTATGCGAAACGCGCTCAAGCGCGTTCAAACTGGCGATAATGGAATGGAACCGGCTTCAGCCGGTTTTGAGTCTCAGACGCCTAATTCATTGGGTGGCTGCTGCCCGGCAAATGGTCATTGCCCTGTAGCTCTCAGTGATTACACAGTTCAAGCATTGAAGACACGCGCCACAATCACGCCAATAAGCGCGTTTCCACCCGCGTAGGCGAGGATGATCCACTCACTAGGAGTAAAGCCTATCAAAATAATTGTTACACACGCACACACTGCCCCAATAAGCGCGGCTGGAACCCAGCGCACATCTGTCAAACGCACGATCATGCCGGTTATAGCGCCAGGCAGCGCACCTATAATCGCGCTAATGAGCATGGGAAGATGGCCGAAATCAAGCACACTTCTGCCGCCATAATGGCGATCAATCAACTCAAGGAACCATCCAATAATAGCTCCAAGCACCATGCCCGCAATAGCGCCAAACAGAGCCGCTTCCAAGTACGCTCCTAATCTGCTCATAGATACCCTCATACTAGCCTGACGCGAAGAGTCCTGTGAAAACCCTGCGCGTCTTGAATCAGGAAGAAAGCTGATATTCTACGGATGAGACGCGCAGAGTTTAGCGGCGACAAAGAACTCTATGATTTGCTTCGTGGTCGAGTAAGTATACCATAGCCTCTTTCCCACTCATCGCCCAGAATACGACAGAGGGTATGGCATCGGTTTGTATGTTGGTTTTGGTAATAATGTCAGTTCGGGTTAAGCAAGCATGACGGGCGGCAGTTTATCGAGTTGTAACGACGGCTTCTTGGGCTGCTTGCAGTACGCAATGAAGCCACACACGAGATTAACCAAAAAGTTGACCGGGCTGCGGTGGTGGGTGTGCTCGATCTGCGAGATGTTCTTGAGTTGGTCGATAATCGTCTCACCAATCGCCCGTTTTCGGAGGAGCAACTTATCAAGGAGTAGCAGTTCCACCTGCTTCATGTTTTTGCGGCGCGGTGTGATCACCTCAACGCCAAACATGTCCTGAAGGTGCTTCTGTAGTGCTTGCGACAGGTAGCCTTTATCGCCAAACAGCTTGCCAAACAGGTGCTTGGCGAACGGTGGCACAGGAGCGCGGTCATCAACATTGCCGGGCGTGCGCGTGAAGGTCACTAGCTCACCACAGTCGTTGAAGACCAGATGACGTTTGAAACCGAAAAACGGTAGTCATCCACACATAGTGATGAGGGAACGCAGGCGCTGAGCGTTATCGTCGTGAATGAAATACCAGATCGCACCAACGTGATTGGCAAGCTTCTTTGAGAACGAAAGCGTAGCACGGACGCGCCGACTCCAGCGCGGGCGAAGGGTATTGTTGAACCGCTCGACGGAGTTGGTTTTGCCCTGTCTTTTCCAACCGCTTGATGCCGTTGGGAAGGTAGCACAGCAGCATACGCAGCCCGGAAATCGGGGGAGCAGACCGCACATTGACGGTACCGGGCGGGAAGCGATTGCCACAGACCTTCTGCGCCACTGCGGTCACGCGAGCCGGCAAAGCAGCCGACAATCAAACGCGTTTCGGCATCGAGGGCCAACCAGATCCACTGCCTGTGCGCCTTTTTGCCGACAAACGACCACAATTCATCGCACTGAAGCGTCAATCGCCGTTTTTTTTTGAGCGGGAACGTTTGCCTGATGCGGTTGCGCAGCATACATGCGGTTCACATCGGTTTGGCGCCAAGCAGGCGAAACATTCGTGATGCGCACAATGCCAGCAAGGGAGACCCGTTCGCGCAGCAACTTATCGACCAGCGCGCGTGTTTCTTGGCTGATCATGCGCCTGGCCGGTGCTTCAACACATTGGCGTCCACAGGTCCGGCAAGCAAATTTCGGCGTGCCGTTGTGGATGCGACCATTCTTGACAACGTGTTGGGACTGACAGCGCGGGCAGGCTGGCATTTCCCTTTCCCTTTGGCTCAAATTCCTCCCCGCAGTATATCACTACTTCTATATGACTACCCGAGTTTTTTCCTACTCACTACAGTGAGCAAGAAAATCTTGTAATTTGTCTAAGCGGAGCTGGCTCAAGCAAATCATTTCACTGTTTGATAACAAATACAATTCCTGATCTACATCTCACCGGTGACACTCAATGCTTCCCGTTCTACGTGTACAACGAAGACGGCAGCGGGCGGCGCGAAAACATCACTGATTGGGCGCTGGCGCAATTCCGCATGGCCTACGGCGCGGGCGTGACCAAGCGCGACATCTTCCACTACGTTTACGCCATGCTGCACCACCCGCAGTACCGCGCCAAGTACGCCGAGAACCTCAAGCGCGAACTGCCGAGGATTCCGCTGGTTGGGATAGCCACAGAGCACACCGAGCGCACAGAGAATGAACGCACAAATACTCCCTCTGTGTCCTCTGTGTCCTCTGTGGCAGAAACATTCTGGCGCTTTGCGGAGATCGGCGCGCAGTTGGCCGAATTGCATCTCAACTACGAAACCGCGCCGGAATACCCGCTCAAGTAGATCGAGAACCGCGACGTGCCATTCTCATGGCGGGTCGAAAAGATGAAGCTGACGAAGGATAAAAGCGCCGTGGTCGTCAACCAGTCGCTGACGCTGGCGGGCGTGCCGCAGGAAGCGTTCGACTACCGGCTGGGTAACCGCGCCGCGCTGGAGTGGGTGATCGACCAGTACCGGGTCAAGACCGACAAGCGCTCCAGCATTGTCAGCGACCCGAACCGCGACGACGACGAAGAATACATCGCGCGCCTCGTGGGCCGCGTCGTCCATGTCAGCGTCGAGACGGTGAAGCTGGTCGCGCACTTGCCGGAGGTGGAATAACGTAGGGGCGCACACGCAGGTTCGCCCGCCATGGGTTCACCGAGCACCTTGATGTAGTGTATAATCAGCACATACGTTTGCAAAGGAGGAAGCCATGGTAGGTCGTTCAACACGTCCCGGATTCCACACTGTCGCGCCGTACCTCATGGTGCATGATGTAGAAGGACTCATCGCATTCACCAAACAGGCGTTCGGCGCGGAAGAAACCTTTCGCACGATTGGCGCGGCGGGCGGAACTCATTGTGAAGTCAAGCTCGGGGACTCGATGGTCATGATCGGCGGTGGTGGCAAGTGGCAAGGGCCGGAGATGCCTGCCGCGCTGCATCTGTACGTCGAAGATGCTGACGCGGTGTATCAGAGCGCGCTCGCCGCCGGCGCAACGTCAATCATGGAGGTGCAAACCTTCGACGATGGCGACCGGCGCGGCGGCGTGCAGGATGCGTTCGGCAACCAGTGGTACATGTCCACACATCTGGGAAGTGAATAAAGGAGCGAACCATGCCGCACACGACAACTGTGACGCCGTATCTGTGTACCAAAGACACGGCCAGCGCAATCGAGTTCTACAGGCAGGCGTTCAGCGCGACTGAGACCTACCGCCTGAACGGCGATGACGGGCGGATCGCGCATGCCGAAATCAAGATTGAAAATGCGGTGATCATGCTCTCCGACGAACACCCCGAGATTAATGTGCTCAGCCCTCAGACGATTGGCGGCTCGCCGGTGCTGCTGGTGCTCGATGTCGCAGATGTGGATGCTGTGTTCGCGCAGGCGGTTGCGGCAGGCGCAATGGTTGAGCGGCCCATTGAGGATTCGTTTGGCGGCACGCTCCGCAACGGCAAAGTAATTGATCCCTTCGGGCATCGCTGGATGATTCTGACGTACAAAGGAAACGCAGAAGCGAGCACAACCACGTAAGGCACATTGACGGAATCATGTAGGGACGCTTTGCCAGAGCGCCCCTGCAAAATCCGATTTGTTGTCATGCCTTGCTCGCCAGGCGGGCTGCGCTGCGGGGCGCGGCAGCAGGCCAAGTTACGCCATCTGGTGAAAGCGACCCGGCACGCCCCAGTGCTCGACGATCCGGCCGTCCTCAAAGCGGCACACATCAATCACGGTAATGGTCAATGATTTGCCGGTCGGCGAGCCAGTCAGAAGCGGTAATCAGGAAGCGCGATGTCGTCGCGCAAAGAGCGGCTGACAAACATATGCGCGATGGAAGGAACCTGAAACAGCCGAGTCGCCAGATTGCGCACCGTCAGGCCAAGCGCGCTGCGGGGCGCGAATGAGGAAGCGAACCTGGCTGCCGACTGCTGTTTGCGCTGCAAGAATGGCATCATGCGCGCTTCATAACGCGCGAAGGCCGCACGATAATCGCCCTCGGCGCGGGCAAGCTCCCCCGCCAGCACATAGGCCTCAGCCATCGCCAGCCCGGTCCCTTCACCGGCCAGCAGCGACACGCAGGCCGCCGCGTCACCGATCAATGCCACGCGGCCATTGCTCCAGCGCTGCATCCTGATCTGGTTGACATGGTCAAAATAAAAGTCGCCAGTATTCTCCAGCAAGTTGAGAATCTGCGGGCATTCCCAGCCGACATCAGCAAAAGCATGCTTGAGCGCCGCCTTGCGCTCGCGCTCGTTCGCTGGCTCGTTCGCGTTCAGATATTCGTCGTGGAAGACAAACAGAAAGAGCGTTTTGTCGTCGCGCATGGCGAAACGCGAAATCTGTCGCCCCGGAAGCCCGTGCGTAACAAAAACGAGTTCGTCGCGCGGGCGGTACCCTGCCACCTCGAACGCGGCGACGTGATAGCCGAGCGAAACGTCGAACTGTTCTTGCGGCTCGAAGGCCAGCCGGCGAACGCGCGAGTGCAGCCCGTCCGCGCCGATCAGCAGATCGACGTCGCGCGGCGCGGCATGATCGAAGCGGATGTGAAGGCGCTCGCCAGTGTCCTCGCACATCGCAATCGAATCACCAAGGATCGTTTCGATCTTTCCGTCAATCGCCGCGTAGATTGTGGCCGACAAGTCGGAGCGCCGCAGCGTGGTGAAGCGGCCATTGGTCAGGCGGCGGATGGCGTCGGTTGAAAAACCGCCAATCCTGCGGCCATGCTCGTCCACGAAGCGGACTTCCCCCACCTGGTAGCCAAGCTCCCTGATGCGCGGAATCAGGCCCATCTTTTCGGCGATGTCATAGCCGAGGCCCCAGAAGTCAATTGCGTAGCCACCGCTGCGAAGGCGCGGCGACTCCTCGACCAGGAGCACGTCATGACCGGATTTCTGGAGCCAGTAGGCGAGCGCCGGACCAGCTATGCCCGCGCCGTTGATGGCGATGTTCATGTGATTCACCTATGCCACCTGATGAAGAACAAAGAACAAGAAACACAGAACACATGTCCATGAACGTAGTAACATGCTTCAGATGCTTTGTTCTTTGGGTAATGATATATCTGTGACTGATGTCCGAGCGCCTATCGTAGCGCGGATTGGCAATCCGCGCCACCGGGATCAGTAAAAACATCACAGAGACTGGCGGCAAGCGGGGATGAGAGCAAACAGCTTTATTCCACAAAGCGCCGCATGATCAGCGCCGAGTTATGCCCGCCCAGCCCGATCGAATTGGACATGGCGACATCAACCCGCGCCTCGCGCGCTGCATTGGGGACGTAATCGAGGTCGCACGCCGGGTCGGGCTGCTCTAAATTAATCGTCGGCGGAATGCGCCCGTCGTGAATCACCAGCGCGCAGATAACCGCCTCAACCGAGCCCGCCGCGCCCATCATGTGGCCGATCATGGACTTGGTCGAACTGACTGCCAGCCGCCGGGCATGCGCGCCAAACACATCTTTCAGCGCCAGCGTCTCGGCGGCGTCGTTCAGCGGCGTGCCGGTGCCGTGCGCGTTGACATATTGCACCGCTTCGGGCGCAATGTTGGCCTTGCGCAGCGCCATGCGGATGGCGCGGGCGATGCCTTTGCCTTGCTCGTCGGCGGCGATCATGTCGCGGGCGTCGTTGCTGTTGCCGTAGCCGATGATCTCGGCGATGATCGGCGCGCCCCGCTTACGGGCATGCTCCAGACTTTCGAGCACCAGCGCGCCCGCCCCTTCCGAAAGGATAAAGCCATCACGCCGGATATCGAACGGCTTGCAGGCTTGTTCAGGGTGCTCGTTGTCGCCCGCCAGGCCGCGCATGTTGGTGAACGAGGCCATGATCGCCGGGTGAATTGGCGCTTCGCTGCTGCCTGCAATCATCACCTCGGCGTCGCCGCGCCGGATCGTCTCCCACGCCTCGCCAATGTTATGCCCGCCGGTCGAGCATGCGGCGGTGACGGCCATGTTCGGCCCTTCCGCGCCAAACTGGATGCCAATATAGCCGCTCGCCGCATCAGGAATCATGTTGGCGATCAACGTCGGCGAAACCCGGCGCGGCCCGCGCTCGCGCCATGTGTCCTGCGCCTCAAACATGAGATCCAGGCCCGCCGCGCCGCTGCCGTAGATCACGCCGACTTCGCCGGGGTCTTCCTGCGCCATGTCGAGCTGTGCGGCGCGCGCCGCTTCAAGCGTGGTGTTCAACGCATAGCGCACATACAGCGACATGCGGCGCGCCTCGCGCTGATCCACTTCCGGGTCGAGCGTAAAGTTTTTGACCTCGCCCGCAATGCGCACCCCAAAGCCGCCCGGATCGAAGCGCGTGATCGTGCCGATGCCGCTTTGCCCGGACAGGAGCGCCCGCCACATGGTCGGCACGTCGTTGCCGACCGGCGTCACCGCGCCCAGGCCGGTAATAACTACTCGACGCATCGTATTCTCCAAACGCGGTAGCAGAGACGTGTCGGCGATTCGCCTCTGCTAACCACCTGGCTTATGTTGCCAGCGTGGCATCATGAACGCCTACGCAGGCTCAGCAGGACTTTCTAACGACAGAACAAGCTTGACGATTTCCGACTCGCTGAGCGCGATCGGGCGCGCTTCTGAGCTAATACGCTTAATCAAACCTGTCAGGACCTGTTTGGGACCAATCTCGATAAATGTTTCCACGCCATCTGAGACCATGTTTTGCACCGAGCGCGTCCATTGCACCGGGTAAATCAAACCCTCGGAAAGCTCGGCGCGCAATTCCTCCACCGTCGTTAGCGCCTGGGCGCTGATGTTGGCGATCAGCGGCACCTCCGGCGGGCGCAGGTGAATCTGGCTTATGAACTGGCCGAGACTCGACGAAGCCTGCTGCATGAGCGGCGAATGCGAGGCGATGCTGATCGCAAGCTGCTGCACCAGCTTCGCGCCGCGCCCTTTGGCAAGCTCCATGGCGCGCTGCAAGGCCGCCAGTTCGCCGGAAAGCACGGTCTGGCCGGGCGAGTTGGCGTTTGCCAGCGACACGATGCCAGCCGCCTGGGCCTCTTGCACAACCTCTTCAAGCGTGGCCTCGTCCAGGCCGATCACCGCCGCCATGCCGCCGGGCCGCAGTTCGCCGGTTTCTTTCATCAGCCGCCCGCGCTCGCGCACCAGCTTGAGCGCGTCCTCGAAATCGAGCACGCCTGCCGCGACCAGCGCGGTAAACTCGCCCATGCTGTGCCCGGCGACAAGCGACGGCGCAAGCACGTAGCCGAGCGGGCCGAGCCGCTCCTTGAGCGCTTCCAGGCAGGCGATACTGACCGTAAGAATCGCGGGCTGCGCGTTGATGGTATCGTCGAGTTCGGCCTGTGGGCCTTCAAAACACAACGTCGAAAGCGAAAAACCAAGCACCGCATCGGCCTGATCAAAGAT
>DASTWM010000413.1:0-7492 GCA_035765855.1 Roseiflexaceae bacterium | reverse complement strand
AATGGTTCAGCACCACATTCGGCGACGGCTCGATTTCCATGACGCCGCTGACGCATTGAGTTGCAGATTGCAGATTGCAGATTACGACTGGAAACTGCCGACTGCCGGATATCATCTTGTCTTCCCCTCACCGCTTGCCGCGCCGCACCGCCGAGTTCGCCGAGCGCGCCGTGCGGATCGCCACCACAATGCTGGTGATCAGCGTGCCAAGCGCGCCAACGACCAGACCTGCGCCCGCGGCAATGGCGACCTTTTTCGTCTCCGAAAAACCTCTGGCGGGCTCCGGCGCAGGCAGCAGGAGCGGCTGCTTACGCTCGTTTGGCGCGGCGCTCGCGTCGGCTGACGCCACTTTCGCGGCTGGCGAACGGCTGCCATGCCGCCGCGCGTACACCTGCGTAAACTCTGCGCCCAGAAACAAAATCTGGCTGGTGAAATAAATCCATGTCATGAGCACCAGCACGGAACCAATCAGGCCGTACGCGCTGGTGTAGCTGCTTCTGCTCATGTACAGCGCGAGCAGGCGCTTGGCAATTTCCCAGATCACTGCGGTAACTGCCGCGCCGGCGATCACATCGCCCCACTGCACGCTTGTGCGCGGCAGATATTTGAAGATCAGCGCCACAATCAGCGTATTGAGCAGCAGCGTGGAAATAATGCCGAAGATTTCGCCGGAAACGCCGCCGATTAACGGAATATTCTGCAGCACGCCGTTGAGCGCCTGCGTCACCACCGTGAGCGCCAGCGACACAATCAGCAGAAAGCCCAGCGACAGCACCATGCCAAACGATACCAAACGGTCGCGCACCGTGCTCATGATCGTGCCGAGGATGCCGCCCGCCGACTGTTTTGGCGGCACGTTCCAGATTTTATTCATGGTAAGATCAAGCTGCTGAAACACGCCCGACGCGCCGAGCAGCAGGGTAATCAAGCCGATGATGGTCGCGCCGCCAGCCTGGCTCTTCACCGCCGAAAGCGCCTGCGCCAGCGTGTTGCTGATGCTGGGCGATATGTTGCGCGCAACCGCGTCAAGCACCTGTTGCTGCGCCGATTGATTGTCGGGCGAGCGCAGCACAAAGCCAATAATCGCCACCAGCAGCAGCACCAGCGGGAAGATCGAAAACATGGAGTAATATGAGAGCGCTGCGCCACGCTGCCCGGCTTCGTCGTCCTGAAATTCGGCCCACGTTTCCTGAAGCAATTGCTTGATATCTTTGAAATTCATGGTCGCGCACTCCTCGCAGTCTGTTCAGATGAACCTGTGAATGGCACTATTTGTACCACAATGCGCGGCGCTCATACAAAGCAACAGGAAGCAGCGTCCGGCTATTCGCTGAACCTTGTTTAGTCGTCGTTTTTACCACAAAGGCACAGAGAACACAGAGTCATAAAAGTATGCGCCTCTGTGTTCTCTGTGCCTTTGTGGCGGATAGTGCAGATCGTACGATTAGCGTTGGGTCAGCGGCAGCCAGGTGCCGCGTAGCATGGCAATGTCAATCCCGGTCGTTGCCGTGGGCGCGGTAAGTGCGACTGGCGTGGCGGAGGCCAAAAGGCCGGTATTGCGATAGTAGGTGACCGTATACGGGCTGCGCTGCTCAACAGCGCCATGCACGCCGCGCGCGGACGCAGCGCTTAGTTCGCCTTCGCCTTCAGCGTCGTATGGGATTACCCCGACCCGATAATTGCCACTCGCCAGCCCGTTGGGTACATGGTAGCTGCCATCTTCCTCGATAAACGCAGACCCGACCTCAGCGCCATCTGTGTCATAAACCACCACCGTCCCCTGAGTGAAGGGCGCAGCGGTATCGGCGGCGGTCACGCGCCCGCTGATGGTGGCACCTTTCGCCAGCGCAGCATCAATCCCGACATGATCGGTGGGCGCGCTGAGCGTGATCGGCGTTGCAGACGCCAAAGATGGCTTGTCGTTGTAGAACTCATCAATATAGCCGCCGTCGGTATCGCTGAATTTGACGCGATAGCTGCCACTCGGCAGTCCTGTTTCAGTATGCCAGCCACCCAAAAAGCTCAGCCTGCCAAACATGACAAACTCACCAGCCGCATCATAGACAGTAACCTGGCCGCTGGTAATCGGCGCGCCGCTGGCGGCGTCAGTGACTTTGCCGAAGATAATGCTGCCACGATTGAGCGCCGCATTGATGTTCGTCATGGGGTTTGGCGCGCTGACAACCACCTGATCGGCAGTTTCTACGCTGGTCTTGTTGTTGTAATACGCAGTGACATACGCGCAGGAGGCGAAGCGCTCATCGGCATTGAAGCGCACTTTGTAGCTGCCGCTTGGTAACGTTGGCTCCGTCTGATAGCTGCCGTCAGCTTGCGTGAACGCGGTTTCCACACGCTGGCCGTTTTGGTCCAGCACTTCCACAAATACATCTTTAACTGGCAAGCCAGTGCTGGCGTCGGTGACTTTGCCACTGACCGCACTGCCTTGATCCAGCATGGCATCAATTCCGGTGACTGTGTTCGGCGCGGTGACGCTGATCGGATCCGCATCGCCGAAATCTGGCTTGTTGTTGTAGGCTTCGGGAATGTATGCCGATGGCCGGAAAAGCACCTTGTATTGGCCGCTGGGCAGGCCCGTCGCAGTATACACGCCGGTCGCATTCGTATACACATAATTCTGGTAGCTGCCGTCCTGATTGCCAACGAACACAGTGATGTCTTTCAATGGTGTGCCGCCCGGCCCAGTCACTCGTCCGGTGATCGTGCCGCCCGCCGCGAGCGTAAAATTCACATTGGCGGTTGTGTTCGGCGCGACGACGGTGGCGCTTTGTGGAGCGCCGATCAAGTTCACATCGTCAAAAACCGGCGCGGCGGTCACACTGTACGCGCCAGTCGCAAGGCCAGTGATCGTGTAGGTTCCGGTCGCATCGGTGTAATCATACCCGCTGCCGTTTTCACCATTGGCGGAGATGGCAATGTTGGTCAAAGGTAGACCAGTCGCCGCATCGCTGACTTTCCCGTTGATCGCGCCGCCGCGCGCTAACACGGCGTTGATACCCGTGCGTAGCTCCGGCGCGGTGACAGCGATGGCATCGGCGGTTTCGAGCGTTGGCTTGTCGTTGTAGAAGGAGCTAAGAAATCCATAGGCACGGTCGAACTGGATGCGGTAGCTGCCGCTCGGCAAGCCGGGACTGGTCGTATACACACCAGTCGCATCGCTGTAGGCACTGGCGACACGCTGGCCTGCTGCATCATACACGCTGACACTGACGCCGGAAAGCCCGCCGCCACCAACGCCGCTGACCTGCCCGCTGAAGCGCGCCCCAGGATCGAGCTGAGCGTTGATTCCGGTGACGGCCCCGCCATCCGCTACAACTACCGGCGTCGCATCCTGTGGATCCGGTTTGTTGTTGTACCACTCGGTGGCGTAGTCTCCGCTCTGCGGCTCGAACTTCAGAATATACGATCCGCCGATCAGCCCGGTGATCTGATACACGCCACTCGCATCGGTATAGGCATAGCCGCCGCGATCGCCATAACTCGTATAGGCGGTGACAAGCACCGTCTTGACCGGCATGCTCGCCGGATCGGTGACCGTCCCGCTGATCGTGGCGCTGCCGCTGTCTGGCACGCACGAGGCAGCCGCTGGCGCTGCGCGGGCCACGGTCGGGCGGAGCACACCCATGCTACCGACGAGCAGCGCAACCGTGACAAATGTGAACAGCAGGGTACACGAGCGTTTCATCATGACTTTCTCCTATAATGTCCGAAGTGTTCCCTAAGGTGAACAGCACAGCGCCAATGACGAACTCATGGTGATGCTGAGGACAACGCTCTGTGGAGATGTCTGTAATTGATTTAACGATCTGAGTCTTTATTTTACCATACAGGCCGCAGAATCTATGTACAATCTGCGGACGATGCACGGCTCAACAGATTATTGAACAGATCGCGCCTTTGGCGTATACTTGTGCGCTATATCAGGCGTCTCGCTGGCAGGCGCACGTTGCAGGAAAATGGCATGGCAAACCTCGAACACTATAAGGAACAGGCCGCTGAACACGCGCTGGCGGAAGTTCAGAGCGGCATGGTGCTGGGACTGGGCAGCGGCAGCACGGCGCGCTATCTCGTGCTGGGCCTGGCCGCGCGGCTTCATGATGGGCGGCTCCGCGACATCGTGGGCGTGCCGACCTCGGACGCGACGGCGGAACTGGCCCGGCAGCATGGCGTAGCAGTGACGACGCTCGACATGCAGCCCGCGCTGGACCTCGCCATGGATGGGGCCGATGAGATCGACCCGCATTTGAATCTGATCAAAGGGCTGGGCGGCGCGCTGCTCCGCGAGAAGATCGTTGCATGTTCGGCCAGGCGCTTCGTGATCGTCGCCGACGACACCAAGATCGTCACCCAACTCGGCGAACGCGCGCCGCTGCCGGTCGAGATCGTGCCGTTCGGGCAGGTACTGGTCGAGCGCCGCCTGCGCGAACTGGGCGCGGAGCCAGTGCTGCGCCAGACCTCGCCGGGCACGCCATACCTGACCGATCAGGGCAACATCATTCTCGACTGCCGCTTTGCCAGCTTTGTCGAGCCAGCCACGCTCGGCGTTGCCGTCCGCGCCATTCCGGGCGTGGTCGAGCATGGATTATTCATCAACATGGCGGCGGCGGCATACGTTGCTGGAGCGCAAGGCGTCGCGATCATTACCCGGCCAGCGACAACGTGATGCGCGCCGTGACACACCGATTCTTCAACCATGGCGTTGACCTGCTCGCATTGGTTGTGCTCGTCCTCGGCGGCCTGCTCCTCCCGATCTTCCTGAGCCGCGCGCCACATCAAACGACCTTCAGCATGGACACGCCCGAAGTGGTGCTGCCGCGCACAGGCATGAACGACCTTGAAAAGTTTACCGATCAGCCCGGCACCTTTCGCTGGACCAACGGCGACGCGCAATTCTCGCTGCCGAACCCCGGCGCGGCGACCCGCGTCAGCATCACCATGGTGAAAGGGCCGGGTACGACGATGCTTGTGCGCGTGCAAAGTGGCGGCGTCACGTTTGCATTCGATGTGGGAGCGCAACAGCGCGCGTACACCATGCTGCTGCCGCCCAGCCCGCGCGACCGGTTCAACATTACGATTCAGTCGCCCACCGTGCGCGACCGCAAGCGCGACATCGGCGTTGTCGTCAGCAGGATCGGCGTGAGCGGCGCTGGCACACCGGCACCACAAACGCTGCTGGTGCTCGCCATGACCGGCGTCGCCGTGTACCTGCTGCTGCGGCAGGCGGGCTGGCGCAGCGTGCCGGGCGCGGGTGTTGTGCTTATCGCTCAGGCTGCCATCGCGCTGTGGGTCGCGGCGGTCGGCTGGCGCTACGCGCTCACGAGCACATTTCTGATTCCCATCGCCGCCGGAAGTCTGATCGCGGTTGGCGTGGAGCGCTGGTGGCCTCGATACGCCGCGCCGCCCGACAAACCCACGCCAATCGCATGGCGGCGTGAATGGCTGCTCGTCGCGCTGCTGGTGGTCGCCTCGCTGGCCTTCCGCATGCTGTTTCTGGCCGTCACTGACCCGGTCGGCGACATGGAGCTTTCGGCGCGGCGCATGTGGCTGATGCACGAATATGGACTGGCGGGTGCCTATCGGCTTGAAGGCGATTACATGCCGATCCGCCTGTACGTGCTGCGCGGTCTCAGCGAGCTTGTGCCGCTGCTCGGCGGCTCGTACTTTACGCCGCTTCCCGCCGTCACCATGATCTTGCTTAAAATACCCAGCCTGCTGGCCGACCTCGCGACGATTGTCGTCATCTACGTCTGGTCGCGGCGCTGGTTGAGCGCCGGGCATGCGGCGGGCCTGACGGCGCTGTACACCTTCGCGCCGCCGGTCTGGATGAATGTGGCCTGGTGGGGGCAGGTGGACGCCTGGCTCATGCTGCCGCTGCTCGGCGTGGTGGCGCTGCTGGATCGGGCCGGCGGGCGCTGGAGCTGGCTGTGCTGGGCCGCTGCGCTGCTTGTCAAAGCGCAGGCCATCCTGCTCGCGCCGCTGATCGTCATCAGCACGCTGCGCCTGCATGGCAGCCGTGGCCTGCTGCAGGGCGGCACGATTGCCGCAGTTGTCCTCACGCTCGCCGGGCTGCCGTTTATCCTCGTGGGCCAGGGCGAGGGCATGCTGCAAGCGTATCTCGGCTCAACCGAGCGCTTTCCGCATATCACCATCGGCGCGTACAACCTGTGGTTCCTGCTTTTCGGAGATCAGACGATTTCTGATAGCATTCTCTTCATGGACGTCATCAGCTACCGGAGAATCGGGCTGCTGCTGCTGAGCATCGCCACGCTTTTGATCTGCGTCGCGCTGCTGCGCCGTTCGGATCGCGTGGCGCGCGCCGAAAGCGCGGCGGCCCTGGCACTGGCCTTCTTTACGCTGCCCACGCAAATCCACGAACGCTATCTTTTTCTGCCGCTGGCGTTTCTCTGCCTGGCCGCCGCTGCCGACCGGCGGCTGCTCATTATCTTCGTTGTGCTGGTCGTCACGGCGACGCTGAATATTCTCGGCATGCTGAGTGGCTTCTGGCCGGCTGCCAGAGTCTTTATCTCCAACTCGCCGCTGCCCATGATCTGCGCGGCGGTCAACCTCCTGATGCTCTGCGCATTGCTGGGGCATCTGCTGTGGAGCACCCGCAAAGTCATGCATGCGCCTGTATCCACGTTTCAATCGGTTTCTGCCGACGAACGAGCGGTGTATCGCTGACGCGAGGCACCCGGCACTTTTGGCGCGGTGGTCACAAGCTTGCAAGCATGTGAATGCAGAGTACGCCGAATTCACTTGGAGAATACCCATGACCGAGCATCCATATACCAATCGCCTGATCGATCAGACCAGCCCGTACCTGTTGCAGCACGCTCATAATCCGGTAGACTGGTATCCATGGGGCGAAGAAGCGCTGGCGAAGGCGCGGCAGGAAGATAAGCCTGTTTTCCTCAGTGTCGGATATGCCGCATGCCACTGGTGCCACGTCATGGAGAAAGAATCTTTCGAGGATGAAGCGACCGCCCGCATCATGAACGAGCATTTTGTCAGCATCAAAGTCGATCGCGAGGAGCGGCCCGATATTGATAATATCTACATGACCGCCGTGCAGGCCATGACCGGCAGCGGCGGCTGGCCGATGACGGTGTTCATGACGCCCGACGGCGTGCCGTTCTACGGCGGCACCTATTTCCCGCCGGAGGACCGTTATAACATCCCCTCATTCAAGCGCGTGCTGCTGTCAATCGCCGAAGCCTACCGCACCCAGCGCGACGAACTCCTCAAAGCCGGCGCGAACCTGCTTGAACACTTGCGCGAGGCGACCGCCGCCCGGCTGTCGGAGGGCGAGATCAGCCCGGCGGTGGCCGACGAGGCGTTCGCTAACTTGCAAAGCATGTGGGACCAGCGCCTTGGCGGATTTGGGCGCGCGCCGAAGTTCCCGCAGCCGATGACCTACGAGTTCCTGCTGCGCTATGCCGCGCGCGCCAGCAGCGAGCTTGCGCTTGAGATGACC